>CAYQMW010000060.1:0-11851 GCA_964418715.1 uncultured Methanobrevibacter sp.
TTAACTAATTAAAAATATTTAAATAATTATGGGGCATGTTTTATGATTAAAAGAGAATCTTATTTTGAAATTATTAACAAGTTCATTGATACAGATTTTATAAAAATATTTACGGGTATACGTAGATCAGGAAAAACTACCTTACTTAAAACATTAATTGAAGAATTAAAAAATAAAGGGATTAATGATGAAAATATAATTTACATATCATTCGAATCAATTAATTATCAGGATATTAATGATTCTAAAGATTTAAATCAATTAATTCTTCATCTTACACATAATATTGATGGAAAAATATATTTATTATTTGATGAAATCCATTTAGTAAATAATTGGGAAAAAAGTATTAATGGATTTTATGTTGATTTAGACTGTGATATTTATATTACAGGTTCTAATTCTATCTTACTTTCAGGAGAATATACAACATTATTGTCCGGAAGATATGTTCAGATTAATGTATATCCTTTTTCATTTAAAGAAATATTACAATACAAAAGCGAAGTTGATGGCATTACTATAACTAAGGAATTGGAAAAAGAATTATTTGAAGAATATATTGAATTTGGAGGTATGCCTGGTTTATTGTCTTTAAATGATGAGGATGCAAAGAAGGTCGCTTTAAATGATATTTACTCCTCAATAGTTTATAATGACATTTTTGGAAGATATGTTATTCAAAATGTTGATTTATTTAAAAGATTTGCTAAGTATATTATGAATACAATGGGTGAAACATTCTCGGCAAAAAGTATCAGTTCTTATTTAAAAAATGAAGTGGAAAAAACCTCAAGACTCACAATATTGAATTTTACAAATTATCTGGAAAATGCATATTTCATATCAAAATCTAGAAGGGAAGATTTAATAGGTAAAAAAATTCTTAAAACGAAACAAAAATATTATCTAACAGACCATGGTTTTCATCATGCAATAATTAATAGTAATTGGACAAAAATTTCACATGTATTGGAAAATATTGTATATATGGAATTATTAAGAAGAGGTTATGATATTAAAATTGGTAAACTATATGATAGAGAAATAGATTTTCTCTGTAGAAAAGGGGGAAAAATTTTTTATATACAGGTATCTTATTTGTTATCAAGTCCTGAAGTTATTAAAAGAGAATTCTCTCCATTATTAAAAATTAGAGACCAATTTGATAAATTTGTTTTTTCTATGGACGAACATGACCTTTCAAAAGATGGTATAAAACATAGAAATATAATTGATTTTTTAAAAAGTGATGAGTTTTAATAATTTTAAAATTTCTTATTTATTTTAGGACTAAATTCTTCATAAAAAATTAGAATATGCAAGTCTTTTTATTTTAATTTAATAAAATTATCGATTATTTAAATTAATATTTTAGATAAAAAACTATTAAATTATCAACTGCATATTTAATATATGCAAATTAAGTTCTAAAATATAGGGATTCAATCTCAGTAATCTACATATAATACTAAATTATATTTAAAAATTATTTATATATTGAAATAAAATATAAATATTAATTACTTAACCATAAAAATCAATTTTAATAACTATTGATTATTGTTTAAAAACTACTTTGAAATTTATTTGAAAAAATACGTTTATGAGGAAATATTATGGAAAATATGTCTATTAATAATTATTCTAACTATGATTATGAAAAACATCCTCAGATTAAAGGGGTACAGATAGTTAATGGAGTAAACAATTTTCCAATTAGTTGGTTAAATATTCAGGGATATTGTGAATATGAATTATATCTTGAATATTTTAAAGGTGTTGTTGTACCTGAAACTACTCATATGAAAAAAGGAACAGAAGTACATCAAAAATTAGAGGATGAATTTAATAAAACTGCAAAACCTGCAAGTTTTAAAGAAACTTTAAAATTATCTGAAACTGTTGAGACTAAAACAAGGGAAATGTTTGTAATCGAACCAAATTACGGAATTCGTGGTTTTATCGATGAGATTCAAATGACACCAAATGAATTTATAATCATTGATGATAAACCAGGAACTAAGGCATATTCTTCACAGATAAATCAGGTTAGGGCATATTGTTTAGCATTCAAATCTCTTATTGAAAATCAATCAGAAGGTACTGAGGGCCGTAAAATTATTGGTGCATTAAGGCAAAGAGGAACCGATAATATATTCTTCACAGAAGAATTTGATGAGGATGTTGAAAAACAGATTAAATTTTTAATAGACCGTATGCAAGGATTATTTAATGGTACAAAACCATTTATTCCTACTAAAAATCCAAATAAATGTAGAAGTTGCAGGTTTAAAGGTGAATGTGAACATAATAATTTGTAGATTTAACTTTATTTGGACATAAAAGAACCAAAATTTGCAGAAATGATTAAAGATTATAAGGATTAATATAGATTAATAAAATGCAAAAAAGATTATTTGTGAATATTATGAGTTTTGATTATTTTGACATACTTCCTGAGATTAAAGATGGGATTTCTGATATGGGATTTAGTGAACCTACAGCTATCCAGAAATTAGCTATTCCTCCAGCACTTAAAGGTTTAGATATTATATCACAGGCACAGACAGGCTCAGGTAAAACATTGGCATTTGCAATTCCTTCTCTTAATAAGGTATGGATTCCAGATAAATCTCCACAGATACTTGTTTTAACACCTACCCGTGAGTTGGCTATTCAGGTAGCTGGTGAATTTGTAAAAATTTCAAATTTTATGGAAAAATTAAGGGTCTTACCAGTTTATGGTGGACAAGCTATTGGAAAACAGACAAGAGTCCTTAAAAAAGGTGTCCATGTTGTAATCGGTACACCTGGACGTATAATTGATCATATTAATCGTGGTAATTTAGATGTTTCAACAATCTCAACACTAGTCTTAGATGAAGCAGATGAAATGTTGGATATGGGTTTTATAGAAGATATTGAAGAAATCATCTCCTACACACCAAAACAAAGGCAAACCTTATTGTTTTCTGCAACCATATCTGATGATGTTAAAAGAATTGCTAAAAAATATGAGAAAAATCCTAAATTTATAAAAACCAAGGACAATAAAGGGAACAAACCTAAAATTAAACAATACTATTTTGAAACTCCGCGAAATAAAAAGATTCAGGCGTTAAATAATATTTTGGAATTATATGATATTAATTTGGCTTTACTATTTTGTAATACTAAAAAACAGGTGGACTTTTTATATAAAAAACTTAAAAACAAAGGTTATAATGTTGCAGCACTTCATGGAGATATGAAACAGGTAAAAAGAGATAGGATTATGGAGAAATTCCGTAAATCTAAAATCAGTATTCTCATTGCAACAGATGTTGCAGCAAGAGGTATTGATGTTAGTAATGTTGAAGTTGTATTTAATTATGATTTACCTGAAAGTGATGAAGTTTATGTTCATCGTATTGGAAGATGTGGAAGGGCAGGCAGTACTGGTTATGCATTAAGTTTTGTAACTGGTCGTGATGTAAAATATTTAAGGAGTATACAAAAATTTACCAAAACAAAGATAAAACAAGCAAAGGTTCCTACAAATAAAGAAGTTGAGTTTAAAAAATCCAGAATTGTCCTAAATGAGGTTAAAGATATTTTAAATAATGAGAATAATATAAATACGGATATTAATAATTATTTAATTGAAGAAATGATAAAAGAGGGCTATAATAATAAGGATATAATCTCAGCACTAATAGAAATAGTAAAAAACAATAATAAAAAGAGTAATAAAAAAGAAAAAAGATAATTAAAAGTTTTATTTATTTTAAATATTAATAAATTAAATTTCTGCACTACTGGAGTTAACTACGTTTCCAGAAGGAATTTTAACAGTACTCATCATATGGGCTAGAGTATCATTATTTTTTGATACTATAATAACATTATCATGAGTTTCTTCAAGAGAATAATAAACCATATAATAACCAGTATTTTCATTATACCAAACGGTCTGATTAGCTAATTGTATCTGTTCTGATCCAATTTTATATGAATCTCTTAAAGCTGCAAACTGTGGTCCGTCTGTTAATAATTCATCAAATGATGTTCCATCACTATTAAATGAAGTTATAGTCACCTCATCTTTAGTGTCATTTATGATATTAATACGGTTACTAATTGTTTTATTTGTTATATTATCTGAAATGGGAATATCTAATGAAAATGTACTTGTAACATTGATATTTTCATACTTTATTTCTGGTTTAGAGAAATTAAAATAATAGTAAATTCCAAAAGCAACAGTTAATACAATAATAACAGCAATCACTATGATTATTATTTTTTTAGTATCCATATTCTCACCTCCCAACATAGGTTATTAATACTTATGTGGTGTGGGAATATAAAATTTATGAATTAAAAAAAGAAAAAATTAATTAAAAATTAATAAAAATTAAGTTTATACTTTTCCATCAATAACATTATACTTAATGTCTTCGGCTTCTACAGCTTTTATAAAACTTTTAGTCATATTTCCAACAGATAATGCCATAACATTAAGTCCTTTTCTAGCTGCAGATGCAGTTGATGGTGCTGTTGCAAATTGAATATCAATTGGAATATTTAATTTATTTGCAACTGCATGTGAGACAGTACCAACAGCAGCTACTTTATCAATCTGCTTATTATCTCCCCATTCTTTAAAACCTTCTTCATAAATGGTTTTAATTAATTCTAAATCAGCTGAAGCAGAGCCTCCTTCTTTAATAGTTGGGATTGTAATAATAAGTACATTACCAACATTTAATTCTATCATTCCATTTAATTCTCCAAGTGCAACATCTTCACCTGCTTTTGCATCTGAAATTGCAGTAGCGCTTGCAGATTGGTTGCTGTGTGATGCATAAAGAATACCATCTTTCATAAATAATCCTACAGTATCTCCTTTTTCAATATCTTCTTTAGCTATTGCAGGCCATACTGATTGATAATGGTTCATTATTTCAAGAACACTGTCTGAATATTTACGTAATGTGACAGCATCCTTTTTAACTTTTTTAATACCTTCTTGTGTTATTTTGTATGGAGAACGTCCATCTTTAGATGTAATATAACCTTCGTCGATTAATGATTTAATGTTTTCAGATACTGCCTGAACGGTTATGCCTAAACGATCTGCTAAATCTTTTTGTTTAAGGTGAGCTTCTTGTTTTGAAATTTCACTTAAGATTTGAAATTTGGTCATTGCCCCTCTTTTTTTGAAAATATCCATTTTTATTCCTCATTCGTATTTTAATTTTTATCAATATTATTAAAATATACTTGATAATAAATATAAATTAAATCTTATTTAAATCTTTTCTAAATCTTATTTGAAAATGAATAATCCTCAAAAACTCCAATAAATCGGACTTTATTTTTTTTAAAGTTTATTTTAATAATTTTTAGCTTTTGTTATGCTATTTTTTTAAATAATTCTATTTTTTTTTAAATTCAATTATAATTTAAAAAATTCTTATTCAGTTTATTTAAACTCTAAAATAAATAAAACACAGATAAAACTAAACAATCATATAATTGATGTTTAAAAATTTTTAAAACTATTTAAGGTTTAAAAAAAGAATAAATTCATTACTTAATATTTAAAATAGTTAAAATTAGTAAAAAAAATAAAAAAAAGTATTTAAATTTATAATTGTCCATCTAATTTATTATTAAATGTATTTATAAATTCATCAAATTTGTCTTTTGGAATATATGCTCCACATGCAACAGAGTGGCCTCCACCATTTCCACCAACACTTTTTGCAACTTCACGAATAATATTTCCAAAGTGTATTCCATCATATGCAAGAAGTCTTGAACATCTAAGTGAAATTTTCAAATCATCATTTTCTTCACTTACTTCTGTATAACCAATAATAGGTTTTTGCCAGTTACCTTGTGATAATATCATTCCTGTTATGGTTCCAACAACTTCACTTTTAATATTATTACCATTAAAGTATTGTATATTATCTAATTCAATGATAGAATTATTTTCATCTAAATCTTTAATCTTTAAAGCAAGATATCTTCTGTGTTCTCTTGAAATTAAACTAAGTTCATCAAGAGCATCGGCTCTATTTCCTTTTAAAATTTTCAGTGCAACCATTTCTTCCTTATTTCTTGCACATGCATTCATGGCTGTTGAAAATTCTGCTGCATCTCTAAGTGATGTATGGTTTTCTTCATGTAAAAATTCATAACTGTCGGCATAAACAAGTTTAGGAACATGTTTGACATATTTTCCTGGAACCTCTTTTGATAACATTTTAACAAGTGCTGAAAATAGGCGACTTTTTTCCTCGTGTGTTAAATCTGAAAGTTTTCTAAATACTCCATCATCATCTTGACGGTTTATATTTAAGTCTTTTAAAAGTCCAATACATTCATTTTTACTGTTTGTTATTGGAAGATTAACATCACTAAAATAGGATAATGCTACAAATAATGGTCGTGTTTGGCGGCCATATAGGGAAAGGTCACTTATTTTTTTAACATATCCTTCATCAATTGCATCCTGGAGTATAAGTTTATTTAATCCTTCCATTTTTCCAGTGTGTGAGTTTTGCATATCTCCAACAGCAGATAAAACACCAATCCAACTTAAATCTTTATATCCGAATTCTTTTGCTAAATAGTAACATAATCCTCCACCACAAATATAGTAGGTTCCATTAATACCAAAGTGCATAGGATTGATTTCTAAAAATTTAAATTCAACTGTATCTTTATAGTCTAAATCTCTAAGTGGGGGGTGATGGTCTAATATAAGAATTTCAGAATCACTTTTTGCATTTTTCTCAACAGGTTGGCCAGATCCTAAATCTGAAAAGATAGTAAGTTTGTTTTTTATTTCTAAATCTTCTAATCGGTCTAGAGAAACGAATTCTATTTCATGGTCTTTTCCTAATCTATCAAGTATTATGGATATAATTGCACCTGATGAGATTCCATCACAATCATTATGTGAATAGATTTTAATATCTTCATTTGAAAGTATCATATTTTTTGCTTCGCTGTATAATTCTTTCATACCCTCTGGTAAGTCATCTATGTCAAGTGAAACTTCTTCTCTCATTTTATCCCTACTTAAATAGTTTTTAAAAGAATTGTTTAAAAAAGAGTATTTTAAAAAAAATTAAAAATTCAGTATCTTAATGATTTTATTTTATCTGCAACTGCTCTTAAAAGGTCATTTTTTTTCATATCAGTATCTACAGCTACACGTCCAGTATGTTCATACCATAATCCAGGATAAGTTTTTTCTTTATCTACTACTGGTTGTAATTGTAATTTGTAGCATGCTTTTCTAATTTCATTAAGACTAGGGTTTTCCACACCATCTTCTTTAGATATTTTACGGCCTTCTTTTACAGTCCTATTAGAATCAATATATACTGGCCATATTGTAGTAAGTTCATTTTTCATAGTAATCTCCTAAGATTAGTTATTTTATTTCTAAATAAATATTATTTCAATCTTTTAATTTAAGGTTAAGCATTTAATTTCTAAATAATTATTATTTTTTAATTACTTTAATATTTTTATAATATATAATTTAAGTTTTTACTATTAATTAATCTATTTTTTAATAGATTAGTTCAAAAGTCTACTTATTACAAGTGTAAGTAATTTTCCCTTCCAACTGCAGTTATAGTCTTTTTTAAACTTTCTAAATTCATCTTGCAATATGTTTTTTTCATCACTGCTTAGATTAGACTTTCTAAGAAGACT
This sequence comes from uncultured Methanobrevibacter sp., assembly GCA_964418715.1. Taxonomy (GTDB): domain Archaea; phylum Methanobacteriota; class Methanobacteria; order Methanobacteriales; family Methanobacteriaceae; genus Methanarmilla. The sequence goes on from CAYQMW010000060.1 coordinate 7,726, forward strand.
TATAAAGTTAAGTAAAAATGGATTTAATATTATTTCTGTCTCACTGAATCCATATTCATTACAAAGAGTTGAACACTTACTATATCCAAGTAGTGAGTCATAGACTAATTTAAAACTTATGTCTTTTGTGATGGATTTGTCATCTTCACTATCTCTCATATAATAATTATATACAAATTGATTATTTAGAAATATTATTCCTTTTGAATGGAAATAGGCTTTCATTAAGAAATTTAAATCTTCTGCAGAGATGACTTCTGGAAATTTAATATTGTTTTTTAAAATTAACTCGCTTCTATATATTTTTGTCCAAAAGGAAGGAAGGCTTCTTAGAATATTAACATTATCACTTAATTTTTCAAGATATATTTTATCAAAAACACCATTTGCATCTTCAGGATTTTTATATGTTTTACCGTAAATAAATGGAGATACTATATTTTTCCAAATAACTCCAACAAATCCTGTAAGATTTATATTTTCGATAATGTCATCTGTATATTCATCTAAATTGTCTTTAAAAGCAGAATGGGATTTTTGTACTAACTGGCCATCGGAATTTATGTAATGGTTTTTAAATTGACTTTTATTAACATCTAAATAGATTCGTTTATATCTTCCAAATACAATATCTACATTTTCCTTTTCAATTGAGTTATATAATATTTCACAAGTATCTAACTCAAATGAGTCATCTGAGTCAAGAAACATAATATATGGGCCTTTAACATAATCAAGAGCTATGTTTTTAGGTCCATATGCTGCTCCAATATTCTCATTTAGATTAATTAATTCAATATTTGGATAAGTTTTAATATAATTTTCAATGATCTCTTTAGTATTATCAGTTGATTTATCATTAACTATAATTACTTGTAAGTTTTCTATGCCTATTGTCTGATTAATAAGACTATTCAATGTATTTTCAATGGTCCTTTCACCATTATATACAGGTATTATAATACTTATTTTATATGGCATAGTTTCACTTAATTTAAATTATTTGTCAAGTTTTATCAATTACTTAATTATTTTTCATTTTAATTTAATTTGGGAACATATCAAACATTAATTCAATCATATCTTTAACTGTATATCTATCTGGATAAATGTATTTAACATTATATTTGTCTAATGCTTTTGCAGTAATTGGTCCAATGGATACACATAATAAATAGTCAGATAATGCTATGGATAAATCATCACTTTTGTCATCTGCAACTTTAAATAGATTATGGACAGTAAGAGGACTTGTAAATGTTATTCCGTCAATTTCTTTATTTAATATTTTATTGATTAAGTCTTCGATTTTACTTGTATCGTGAGGTAGTACTGATTTATAACTTTCAGCAAGTATAACTTTAGCCCCTCTTTTTTCAAGCTCTTCAGGCAATACTTTTCTTGCAGAATAAGTTCTTGGAATGCCAATAGTTAGATTATTAATATCTATTTCTTCAAAACTTTCAAGCAATCCTTCAGCAGTATAATCTCGTGGTATTAAATCTACTTTTAGGCCATTTCTTTCTGCAACCTCTGCAGTTTTATGTCCTATTACTGCAGTTTTACATTTATCATTTAGTTTTTCGTTAAAATCAGGATAAAATTTATAAATTGAATCTAGAGAGGATACTGATGTAAATATTAACCAGTCCATATTTTCTACATCACTCATAAACTTTTGAAGTGAAGAGGAGTTTAATAATTCTAATTCCAGGGTCGGAACTATAAGTGCTTCCCCGTTATAGGATTCCACTAATTTTTTAGCTTCACCAGATCTACTTACAGGACGAGTTAATGCTACAACTTTTTTATCACTCATTTTTTTGCCTCAAATTAATTAATAATATATTAGTTTTATTTTGTTTTTTATTTTTAAAATAATTATTTTTTTATGAGATTTATCTTAGTTTTTAGAAAGGAATTTTATTTATTTTATTTTTTTATAAAAAAATATAATTAAATTTTTTAATTTTATTCTTTTGTAAAAGAATAATTTTTATTATTTTTTATTTTTTCATAAATTTCATATTTTTCATAAAATTCAAAATGAAAAATATTTCTATAATTACTAAATTAAAAATAAGTTCTGTAAGCTCTACAATTAAAAAAAGTAAATAAAAAATTAAAAATTAAAAAAATTAAGTAGTGGAGTTTAGAATGCTCCACCACCTCCACCACCAGAACCTCCACCAATACTGCCTATAGTACTGGTATTAGCTTGGTTTATAGTGGAGTTTGCAGTATTAAATGTTCTATTAAATGCATAATATCCTCCATAATGGTAGAATATATATGGATCACTATAGTCATAGTATCCACTATCGCTATATACTAATTTTCCCATGGCCTTTTCAACCTCCTCAGCAACTCCAAGTGCAGTTGCATATACTAAATATTCATTCCATACAACAATAGATTCTGGAGGATATTCCTTCATAAGTGAAAAGTCTTGTAGGTATTTTTTAAAGTTATCCCATTTTTTATAATATTCTCTTCCTTCTACAGTCCATTGGCCACCAATAGTATTTGGTAATATAACAAGCATTATGGATATTGCAAGAACAATTATACTTATTATAAGTAGAATAAAGGATGCAGATTGGTTTTCTCTAAAGAATGAAAATGCTATTATTAAAACTGATAGGATTATTTGTACAATTCCATAATATTTAATATATCTTGCTCCTTTATCATGGAAAAATTCACTGAATCTAGGAGTGATGAATTTTCCTTTATAATTATCTTTCCACTCTTCAATACTATTCATATATCCTCTTGCTCTACTTTCAGACTGAAGTTCATTGTCCATATGGTTAAAGTCAATTATCCCATTTATTTCAAATCTTCTTAAAAGATTAATTGCTTCAATTTCAAAACTTTCAAGTTCTTGAAGGTTTTTATTAGCTATTTGAAGTTTAACAGTATCCTTCTCATCATTATGAATCAGTATTAAGTATTTTCTATTTATCAAATCCATAATTGTTGCTTTAAATGCATTTTCATTTAAATTTCCAATACTTTTTAAAGATCCTGCAACACCCATCGCATTTACAAATGCAGGTTTATCATTACTTGGAGCCTCTCTTTCATAAATACTATTATATGCAATTTTTGGTTCGCGGCCATATTTAATGTAGATTCCAAGAGGAATAATTAAACTTAAAAGTTCAAGAAGTCCTAATAATGGTAAAAAGTGGCTGTCACTTTCATAATCTTTAACATAATTTTCTTGTGTCTGTCTAACCTTATCGATCTGTTTTTCATTGTGATAAGTTACAGGGTCTGTTGTAGAGAACTCTTTTAATGGTATAAGAGAGTTAATCTCAAGATAATTATCTGTTTTTTCATTTCTTGTAATTATAAGAGTGTTTCCATCCCACTTACTTGGAGTATCTTTATATTCATATGGATTAATCCAGTATTCTACCTTGTCATTTGACGGATAGTGAATATGGGCTGTTAATTTTTCTGCAGGCCTATCCCATGTATTTCCCCATATTTTATATTGGAATTCAGCAGTATCCTTGAAAAATTTAACTACATGGTCTATTTCATACTCATAGGTAATATTCACCTCAGCATTATTTGAAATCCTTTCGGTTTTATCAGGATTGCTGTAGAGGTAGGTTGTAATATTATATTCCCCATAATCTTCATTTTCACTAACTTTTCCATAGGCCCCATCAATATAAACTTGCAGATTATTTATCTTTTCTTCACTTTTAAGGGGAATATTACGTCTTACCCCTTGATAAGACCCATTAAAATTATAGGTATATACTTCACTAACCGATACGGAGCCATTATCATTAATAATAAAGTCAATATCTCCATTGGATATTTTATAGTCTCTACCACTACTATCTCCATTGTCGTTAAAAACAAAAATATTCAAAAGTCCAAATACAACAAATACAATAAAAATACCAATACACAAATAAGTGATAATATTATATTTATTCATTTAAATCACAAAAAATAGAATTAAAAATAAAATTTTAGTTGAATTTATTTAAAATTCAACTTTTGGAACTTCAGTAGTTCCTTCTGCTGCTTTAAAGAATTCAGCTTGTTTAAATCCAAATGCGTTTGCAAAAAGATTACTTGGGAAAGGTTCACATTTATT
>CAYQMW010000061.1:0-11633 GCA_964418715.1 uncultured Methanobrevibacter sp.
CCCATATCTTTTGCCATATTATATGCATTTATTAAGGTTTCAGGATTTGTTGGACCAATATTATTCATTTTATAATATGGAAATGCCCTTGAAAAGTGTAATGGTACATCTGGACCTAAATTATCTTTTATAAAATTGATTAAATCTCTTATCATATCCGGACTATCATTTAAATCATTGATTAATAGATTTGTTATTTCAAGATGTGCTTTACTTTCATATATTTTTATTAGATTATCTAAAATCTCATCTAGTGAGGCATCTGAATACTCCCTGTACAATTTATCTGATGAAAATTTTAAATCAATATTAAATCCATCAATATATTTAAGCAAATAGTCAAGTCCTTCACTTGTCATATAACCATTACTTATGTAGAGATTTTTAATTTGGTGTTTTGATGCAATTTTAGCCGTATCTAGAACATATTCTAAAAACATAGTAGGTTCATTATAGGTATAAGCAATTGATAAAGATTTGGATTTAAGTGCATTTTCCACAATAGTTTCTGGAAGTATATTATTTGATGTCATGTTTTTAGAGTGAACCTGTGATATAGTATAGTTCTGGCAGGCTAAACAAGTCATATTACATCCAAAACCGCCTACTGAATATGCTAAACTATTAGGGTGAAAATGATAAAATGGCTTTTTCTCAACAGGATCTGTATTAAGTGAGGAAACTTGACCATAAGTTATAGAATATAAAATACCCTCCTTATTTAAACGAGTTCCACATAATCCATAGTCTCCATTATCAATAATACAATTATGATTACATATATTACATTGAACCCTTTCACCTGTTAGATTTTCATATAATATTGATTCATAAACCATTTTCCTCACCACTAAAAGAATTTAATTAAAAAATTATAGTACATAAGTGTACCATTTCAAGTGTAAAATTTGGGGTTTTGATAATTTAATAAAATTATTTTATAAATAAAATCTATTTATACCATTAATTTTATCAAAATCACGGTCAAAAGAAACTATTGTATTAATATTATAATCAAACATTGTTTTCAAAATAGTACAATCTGCATAGTTAATAGCAAAATTATAATCTTTGCATATTTGAAGAGCTTTATCATAATCTTGAGGCGTTAAATAAACTATTTCATTCATATTGTATAATATATTAATGATATCATCTCTTAATACCTCATATCTTTTTTTAGATAAATTATTTAAGATTTCAATTAAAACAGTAGAGTTAATAGTAGTGTATTCATTTTTAATTAGTTCATTTATTTGTTTAGCCTGTTTATGTTTTTTTGCTTTTTTATTCATTAAAGCGATAATATAAGAGCTATCAATAAATATCATTTAATACTCTCTCCAAGCACTTTTTTTTTCTTCTACCTCGTCAACAATCTCATCGTTATCAATTATACCACATAATTTATCTAACCCATTACCTTGAGGATTATCATGATTTAATAATTTTTCTAACTCCTCAATAGTTGGAGCTGGTTTTTCAGGAGTTGAATCTCTTTTTATCCCTTCGATAACATATTTATTTAATAATTCTATTTGTTTAACTCCTAATTCTGCACTTTTAATTTTTAATTGTTGTTTTACATCTTCATCTATTCTAACTGTTGTTGCCATTTTAACACCATACAATAATGTTATGTATTATTGTATATTAATATACTAATATAAATATTTTATAAATCCCTATTCAATTTTCAAAACTATTTTTTTAAATAGTTAATTTATTATAAATGAAAATAAATCGTTGAAATATTCTTAAATAAATAGCTAAAAATAAATTATTAGTAAAAAAAGAGTTTTTTTATAAAAAATAATTAAAATCTAGTTATATTTAAATATTTTAATTATATAATACTAATTGTAGTTATTTAATTAAAATAATAATTTAAAATATTATTATAAAAAGTTAAAAAATAAAAAAAAATTAGTAGGTATATTATGAAAATTGCATCTATTACAACAATTAAAAATGAAGCTGATATAATTGAATCTTTCATTAGATATCATCTTAAAATTGTAGATTTTATGTTAATCTTAGATAATGGTAGTACAGATGATACAAATTACATTTTAGAAGAATTAATAGCCGAAGGATTACCAATTAAAGTTATTATAGATACAGATAAATACTTTGAACCATTAGAAAAATATAATTTTTTACTTAAAAAAGTAATTGAAGAATATGATGCAGATATAATATGTCCAATAGATGCTGATGAATTTATAACCACTCGTGAGGGAAATCCAAGAGAATATATTGAAAAAATCCCAAATGATGCATATTATACTGTAGAACGTGTATCATATGTACCTACAGAAGAAGATGATGAGGAAGACTTATTTGTACCTAGAAGAATTCAGTATATAAGAGATCCATCACTTGAGATGAACGGTAAGGTTATAACTACAAAAGAATTATATGAAAAATATAATGCAGGTCTTTCAATGGGAAACCATAGAGTAACTGTTGAAAAGAAAGATAAAAGTAAAGTTACTAATATTAAAGATAATGGTTTAATTTTAGCACATTTCCCACTACGTTCAATAAAACAAACTATGTCAAAAATATTAACTAATTATCCTAATAGTCTTGCAAGAAAGGTTGTAAAATCAAATATTAGTTACCATTACATTATTATGTTTAATAAGATTAAAGAAACCGGTTCATTAGATATGGAAGATGTAACTGAATTTGCAACCCAATATGCTCTTAAACACAATAAAGATAGAGAAGATTTCGACCAAGAGTTAGATATTCCATTAATTAAACAGCCAATGAATATTGATTTCTGTGAGGATATAGAAATTAAATATGAATACACAGAAAATCCACTTGCAAATTTACTTGAAAACAATATTTACTTTGCAAAGGAAATTCACAATTATAAAAATCAGATTAATGTTGATGATACAGACACTAAAAGGACAAGTGAAAGGGAAGTTGAAAAAACCGGTAAATCTTCATTTTTAGATAAAATTTTAAGTAAAAGTAATAGTTATGTTTTCTATAAAAATAATTACCATAAACTCAATGGAGAAAACAGTAAATTAAAATACCAGTTAAAATACGACCAAGAAAGAATCGGTGAGCTTAATGATAAAATTAAGGATATGGAAATTGAAATCCAGTCCTTAAATAATAAAATAAAAGCAAAAGACAATAAGATTAGTAAGTTGGAAAATAAGGAGTAAATCCGCTAAAAATTAATTATTTATTTTAGAAGTTTTTTATATTAATTTTATTAATAATTTGTTTTTGAGAAAAAATAGTATATTTAAAGGTAAATTAAATAAAACTATAATTTTTACCTTTTAAAATGGTCATAACCTTTTGTAGATAAGTTTTCAATATCACCATCTGAGAGTAGTATTTCAAGTGTATTTTTATCTGTTACCTCACCTATTACTTTAAAGTCTAATAGTTTACTAAGTGATTCTTTTGCATCAGACGGTATAATAAAGACCAACTCAAAGTCTTCACCAATATTCAGTACCATTTCTAATGCATAAAGGTCTAATCTATCTGAAAGTTCTAAATAATCATTAGCTATATCTAATTTTTCCTCATAAATTCTAATACCTTTAACATAAGAGCTTTCATCTGTCTGATTATTTGCCAAGTAATATTTCTTATCTGACTCTAATAAAGATTCAAGTTCACTTCCCAGTCCATCTGTAATATCAGTTGCTACTTTAACATTTGAATCTAATAAAATTTGACCATCATCAAGTTTAGCAATTGGTTTAAGTGCCTTATTAATTGAATATTCAATTATATCATTATTAGTTTGATTATACTCATCTCTTTTTAACAGTTCAAAACCTAATGCTGCAAAACCTAACTTACCTGTAAGACAGACAAGGTCTCCTATATTAAAACCATATTTCATCATAGGAAGCTTTTCAGTATATCCAATAGCTGTACCTGTAATAATAATCTCATCTGCATCATTAGTATCTCCACCAAGAAGGGCAATATTGTAATAGTCACATGCATCAAGTATTCCTTCAAAAATCTCATCAAATTCATTGAGTTTTAAATCCTTATATAATCCGATACTAATTAAAATTCCTAAAGGTTTAGCACCCATTGAAGAGAGATCACTTACATTAACAGTAACAGCTTTAAAACCCATATTATAAAATGACATTTCACTTGGAAAATGATGTTTTTGAGTCAGCATATCAGAGGTAGTGATTAAATATTTATCTTCAAATAAGATAACAGAACAATCATCACCGATTAAATTGAAATAGTCCTCATTAAGTGTTGAGCTTTTAGATTTAGATAATTTTATTATACGCTCAATTAAGGCCTTTTCTGATAAGGATGAAATAGATTTATTATTAGAGTCCATAAAAATACTATGTTTTTAAATTAAATAAATTTTTATATACTCAAAGATTAGAATTATTAAGATTATAAAAATTTAAAAAAAAATGAATTAAGTTTTAAAAAAATGAGTAAAAGTTTTAAAAATAATATGTATGGTGCAGTCGCTGAAATTGACTGCATGATTGTAATGATTATATGATGCAACCACTTCAAAATAATCATCTAGGCCTAAAAAATCTATTCATAAGAAAGCAACAAAACAGCGAGTTCATCAACATCATATGTTGAGTTTGTTGAATTCAGACTGTTGAGAACTTCTGTAAAAATCCTATTGTTTATCAGTTTCCTTTCATTTTTTCAAGACGGGCTTTAACTGCAGTGCCTTATCGGCGTAGGTGTTTTTTTAAGTATGACTCCAATTAAATAAGTTGAGTCTAAAAATATCATAGTGGCTAATCTCTTTTATATGATGCTTTTTTTAGCTCGATAGCATTTGTCATGATGGGCGCATCGGCCAGTCCGGTTAGTTTTTCGGATACCGCATCGCCTTCTGGAAGGTCATGTTTTAAAAGTTTTTCTATTTCATCCAAACTCATTGCAGTTTTTGCAGGTGTTTTATCGTTTTTAAGCCTTCCAAAATGTATTGGTTGGCCAGATCCAGTTGGCTTTTGTCTGTTTCAGCGCTTTTCATTTTTAATTGTTGCTGTAAATCTTTATCTATTCTGATGGTTGTTATCATAAATTATCACCTAAAAGAATATATTTGTATATTGTATATATCAAAAATAGTCGGAAATACCATCAATTCCAACAAAAAAAAAGATTATAAAAATTTTTTTGTCTCAACTAAAAATTCCTCAGCATGATTAATTCTTCTTTAGCCATTTTTTCATCAATATCATCTTTTGCACCATAATCCGCAGATTCACGTTCAGATTGGGAACTAGCCAAATAATTATATGTATTATATTTAAATTCATCCTCATGAACATATTTTAAAGAGAATAGTTTAATTAAACCTTGATGAGATTTTGGAATTTTACAATTTTTTTTAACTAATAGTGCCTTAGCACATAAAAACATGGAGTAATAAGATAATGAAACTGAATCAGCATATCCTCCAACTTCAAATAATAGTTTACTATGTTTTATTTTGTTTCAGCTTTATCAATGAAGGCATATATCTCTTCATCCAATTGTAACACCTTCTTCTAAAACTGTAGTTAAAAATGAAAAATCTTTAGTCTGATTGAAAAATTTTTCATCCATGATATGTGCAGATATCAATTCTTGCTTATCATACATAATCCATGCAATTTCATCATCAACTGTTTGTTGAATCTTTCCTCTATTACTAGATACTATTAAAATGTCAATATCTGATATTTCTAATCATCACCACAAGAACAGAACCAAATAATATTATTTTAATGATATAATCTGATTTAATAGCTTTTGCAAATTCACGAGCAATTTCAACTCTATTATGCATAATAATCACCGATTAAATTAAATAATTTTATAGTTAATTATATCATTTCAAATATTATTAAATCTTTTGAAAGTGTTGAAGTGTGAAAAAATACTATTAAAATGTCAATATCTGATATTTCTAATCATCACCACAAGAACAGAACCAAATAATATTATTTTAATGATATAATCTGATTTAATAGTTTTTGAAAATTCACAAGCAATTTCAAATAATTATGGTTTAGAACATTAAAATTTTAAATTATAACAATGGTTTTTATATAAATAGGTTAAAAATTTTTTTGTTCAGGATAATATTCATTTTTAACTCCCTCAAAGAGCAAATGTAAGATACTAAATCTAAAAATAGTTTAAAATAAGAAAATATTAACCTAATTAAAATAAGTTATCTTAAAATTAAAAATAGTCAAATGTATTGTCAAAATAAAAATTGTTTAAATAGCTAAATAAAATTATTTAACTATTTTAAATTTAAATCCATATGAAATAACACCATCAGGACCGTCTTCAGAAATTTTTCTAAAGACCATTTCTACTGGATCACCGACTTCTATATTATCAACATCACAATCTACAAGTTGTGCAGTTAATTTAGCACCTTCATCTAATTCAATAATAGCTACAGCATAAGGAGCAATAGTTTTAAATTCATCAGATGGTGATCTTATTACTGAGTAAGTGTGTATTTTACCTTTACCTGAAAATTTAATATTTTCTATATTACCTTTTCTCCTACAATCAGGACAAATTACTCTAGGTGGGAAAAATACCTTACCACAGGTAGTACATTTTGATCCGATTAAGTTATATCTTTGTTGAATATGACGCCATACTCTTACTGTATCAGCCATAAAATTCCTCCATGAATATATTTAATAAACATTTTAGTATGAATTATATTTACTATATTTTTTAAAATATAAATAAGTATTTTTTTTATCTTTGATTTTTTTAAATATTTTATTTAATTGAAAAAATTAGATAAAATTAATAATTAATTTCCAAAGTCAATGAAATAATGGTAATTTTTAAAATTATTAGGTAATTTAAAAGTGAAAATAAATTTAAAATCAGAAATCATTTCAAAATTAAATAAAAATCTATTATTATACTGTAATTATTATTAATATTTATGAAAAGAGATTTTAAAAAAATATTTATTGAAAATAAGGGAAATATTATTAGTACAATTACAGTTGTTTTAATCTTTTCTTTTATTTTAGTAGGAGTACTGGTTTTAGAAACATCAAACTATATTAATGATGATAAAGCATCACAGGTAGAAAGTAATAATTTTGAATACATTGTAAGTAATTACAAATCAAATATTCCCCTTTTATCACAGGAGATAATAAATCAAACAAGTATGAATATTATTCAAAGTAAAAATCCTCTGACTGATTCAAGAGAAGAGCTTAAAAACAAAATCAATCAAAGACTAATAGAAGAAAATGCTGCTTATTATAATAATTATAAAATAACAATCACCTCTGAGGTAGTAGAGGTATCAAATGATGAGAGTCCTTTCTATATTGATGTAAAAACAAAATTGACCTTTAAAAAGGATGATATAATTTATAATTCCAATGACAGTTTTAAAATATCTGTTGTTGGATTAAGTGACCCTCTGCCCTTTATAAAATGTAAGAATGTAGAAGTGGAAAGTGATAAAATAAACTATAGACATTCACTTAAAAACTATTTAGATAGAGAAATTACTGATGATATTAATACACAACCCTACATTAACTCTAAATCTCCACTTACAATTAAGGAATGTCCATATCAACCTTACAATAGTCACGGGATTAATAATTTATGTGGTAACTGTATTTTAAATGGATATTTTCATGAGAGCCATGACGGCAGCTGTTATTTATGTAGAATGGAAGGCCGTGGAAACTGTTCCCATTACGGCCTTGAAACATTTATAGTGCCAGGTGCACAAATTGAAAATAACACTACTATCACATCAATAGATCATGTAATATATTCTGAAAATCCTTATCCTGGAGATAAAATCCATCTAAACAACTCAAGTGATGGTAATTTCATATTTTTAGATAATGGCCATAAAAGTAAATACGGCTTTATTTAGGGTGGTAGTGTGAAAATAAAAATAATAGGTGAGAGTAGAGCAAGTATCTATTCAATGGAACTTTTAATTGGAATACTTTTTTTAACAGTAATTATCGCTATTATATTTAATATGATAACAATATCAACTGATAAGATTACAGATAGCATTGATTTAAATAAACAAGAGGTATTAACAGAAGAGGTTTTAGATAATCTTATAAAAACAGAAGGAAATCCTAAAAACTGGGAAAATCTAAATTATCAAAACTCATATATTCCAGGTTTAAATCTGGACGGGGAAAATCAAGAGAGCCTTTTATCATACAGTAAAATAAGAGCCCTATCACTAAATTATAATCAGATAATAAATAATAATATTTTAAATGGCGAGCTTAAAAGTCAGCTTATAATACTTCCATTAAACAATAATCTAAACAGTATTGTTATGGGGGATGACCCTAGTCCAGATGCCTCAAACATTGTAGTAGTTAACCGGAGTGTAAAAATAGATTATTTAAATACTAATGTAGTATCAGATATTAACAGCAATAATACAGACTATATTTGCCCAGAAGGCCACGATAATAATTGGATTTGTGGTAGTTTTAATGTCTATTATGATTTAAATCAGTATGACTATTATCTTTTATCTAATAGAGAAAATTTCCAATACAAGTTAAGTAATGGTATAACTACTACAGATTTAAAATCATCACCCGGGCCTGTTAAATTAAATAATGATATAAGTTTACTAAATGAAAACAATAATTCCATAATAATAGTCCATGTTTTAAAAAATAATAATGATTTTGATGGATTGGTGGTTGTTACAGCTAAAAACAGTGATGAAAGCTTTATAAAATATGATTATTTTAAAAGCCAGAATGCTTATATTGTTTTTAAAACCTGGTATCCTTAAAAATCAAGAATATAAAGTTTATAATTTAAGGACTAATTTTAAGAATCAAAGTCCATAATCACTATAATAAAAAATTCCTTTTAAAGCATGAAACTAATTACTATCAGTGAAAAGACTATTAAAAGTGAATTTGATAAGGCATCTGTAATACTAGTTGATATTGGTATAACTACATTGTCTGGATCTAGACTCTTATTAAATGAATATATTCCAATGAAAAATACTATTACCATCATTATAGGTATTAATACCATACCAGAAAGTAAACTGATTAAAATTAAATGTAAAATGCTAAATCCTTTAATATTTAAAAGCATAGAAGATAAATCTGCAATTATAGCAATTGAAGGATAAACAATTAAAGATAAAAGTGCAACTATTATGAAATTACTAGTTACAGTTTCATTAAGTTTAAATTCAGCTTCTATTAAACCTGAGTGAATACCTGATGATAATCTAGCACCTAATATACTTACAAGATTTCCACTTTCACCTGAAAATAGTGGTACTAATGTAAGTATGGTAGGATTATTTAAAAGAGTACTTGCACAACTGTCAAGAACTGTTCCTGCAAATGTACCTAAAAAGGAACAGAAGAGCAGTATAGGTGTAGATTCTTTTAAAATAGTTTTAAGGTAATCATCTGAATATAATCCATATATAAATAAACCCAATACGATTATAATTAAAATAATAAATACGACTGTCTTTATGAGTAAATTTACATTTAATAACTCCAATATAAATAGAGCTAAAATTATACAAGGAAGTGTAAGTAAATCACCAAATGCTGCAACAATTGGAGTGGTTACATTATCAGGGTCCCATCCACCAATAAAACTCTTAAAAGATATAAAAACAGCAAGAGGCAACATTATTAAACTAGAAATTAAACCTGCAAATACGGAAATTAGAATAAAATCCATTAAACTAATACTTTCAAGAGAAAATATTATACACATAAACTTAGCAAAAACAGCTAAAAACAAGGATAAAATCATTGTTAAAATAACTGAACTTGCAAGATTTGTATTTAAAATACTAGAACTTTTAAATTCAGGTTCTAAAGTACCAATATGCAAGTTAGTACTAAGCCTTGATGCAAAAGATCCAAATATATTACCTCTCATTCCAATAGCACCAGGAATTAAAACAAGTAAACCAGGAAATGTTTTAAGGAAAAATGTCATATTTCCTAAAATTATTCCTGCACATAAATCACCAATAGCACAAATTAAAAGTGCAATTAAGCTTTCATTTATTGTTGATTTATGTAATTTAATAATTGAGGGTAATCTTTGAACTTTGCTTAATTTACTCATTCTATCAACTAATAATTCTTTTTTTAAATTCATCAATCTAAATATTTAAACAAATATTAAATAGTATTAGTTCAATTAAGCAAAGGTCAAATAATAAATTAAAAATAATTAATCATCATCTTCAATTTCATCAACAATATCATTTAAATCGTCAAATGAAATTTCACCATTTGCAATTTGAACTAAAATATCGGAACCTGTTTCAGTTCCTTTTGCAAGTAAGACATCGTCTTCTAAAATAACTGTATGTTTATTTGGACCGTAAATCCAGGAATCATATCTTCTAATAGCTATGACTCTCATACCAGTACGGGTATCAAGGAGTAATTCTCCTAAACTTTTATTACATAATTCACTTGTACCGGATACAGTAACATTAGTAATCATTTCATCAGATTCTTCCATAACACGTTTGAATACTGGATGTGGTTTAATACCTTTAATTACTATGTCTGCTAAATCTTTTGCTGCATTTGCAATAGATTCTGCAGCTTCTGCAATTTCAAGTAATGCAGTTAAACTTTCAGCATCATCTTTTGATCTTGCAGCAAGTAGAGATTGAGTTTTAATCTCATAATTTAAACTATTAACTCTATTTTCAAGTTTCAGCACTTCGTGCGCGGCGTCTTTACTATTAAAAAGAACGGCAGAGTAGGCCAAATCAACCATTAACTCTGACATATTCTTCATTTCAATTAATATATCTTTTATACTCGGCATTTAATCCCTTCATATTTAAAAATTATTTAATTTTTTAATTTTTTAAAATTTAATTATTTATAGTTTATATTTTCCTAATATATAAAAGAATTTTTATAAACTTCAAAGAAAATTTAATTATTATCTTAGAATAATATATATTAATAAGTTTATTTGGAGGGTGAAAATATGGATAATATTATAGCAAGGACAACTTTATCAGAAGATTATCGATTAACTATTCCTAAATAAATACTTAATGAATTTAAAGATTTAAATGTAGATGATATTATTGAGTGGTCTATAAATTAAAATCATGAAATTATAATCAACCCAAGAAAAAAAGTATCTTTAGACGATGTTTTAGGGATTATTAAAGATGATGATTTAAGAGATGCCGTTGAACTAAAAAAGAGTTTATACAATTATTAAAATAATAATTTAATTAAAAAAAGCTAACTTAAACAATTAATTTATAAGATTGGTTAAAAAAAGCTAATTTTCTATTTGAGAGAAAATAGACCAAATTTTTAGTACTTAATTAATTTTAATATTATTAATTACTTTTCTTATTTTATGTTTTTTTTCAAATATGTGCAATTTCAAAATATTTAATATAAATGATTTTTATAATAAGTATTGTTTAAGGTGATTCATATGGTTTACACTATTGAAGAAATAAAAAATACTGCAATTCCAATTGTTGAAGAATATGGTGTTGTTAAATTGAGTATTTTTGGTTCTTACGCTCGTGGTGAAGCTAATGATAATAGTGATTTAGA
>CAYQMW010000062.1:0-11549 GCA_964418715.1 uncultured Methanobrevibacter sp.
AAAAATAATTTAAATATATTACAAATAAATCATTTAAATTAAAAAATCCATAAACACAAAATAATAAAACATTAATTAATAATTGCTATTTCCTTCAATAAAGTGATGTTTATTTAAACAATCAAAATAAGAGAATAATATTTTTAAATAATGAATAAAAATTCAATGATTAATGAGAAAATTTTCTAAAAATTATTAAATAATCTTTAATAAGTTTAAAAATAATAGTTTTAAAAAAAAATAGTAATGAAATGAAAAAATAGAATATAAAAAAATAAGTAAATAAAATCAATTTAATTGATTTATTTACTTTCATTCATTAAATCATATATGGTACCGTATAAATAAAATTTTGAGAGGAATATATAGGAATACAATAAACTTAAAATTATTACTCCAACAATAGCTATAGCTAAAACTCCTAACCCACCTAACAATAAAATTAATGCAAAGAGAATTATTGAAAGAGAAATTGAAATAATAATAAATGCAAATTCATAGAATATTAAAGCACCAATATAATTTAAAATACCAATTGATCTAATTAATTTAACAATTTTACCAAATGCAAATGCTGCTTTAAAACTACCTGTACCTATCATATGAGCTTCGCCAACAATAGCAAATAATGAAAAAATAATTAAAAAGATTATTCCAAAAATAAATAACCAAATTGAATTAGCCATTCCAAGATTTAAAACTACTGCAGGTATAAATGCATAGATAAACTCAACAACAAATAGCTTAATTCCAGGTACAAAAAGATTTACATTAAAATCAGGTAAATCTTTACTGTGATTAATACCTGATTCAAGTACTTTATATGCATAACCTTTTAGGAAAATGGAAATTATAAGAACAACTACAAAACCGATTATAACCTCAGGTGAAACTGATGAGAAGAGAGAATTTACAGTAAATGCATCCTTAGGTAGCTTTGTAAAATTATCAATTAATTTAAAATTTGAGAAAATAATCAATGCAAAAATTAATATATTTAATACATATACTACCATAAATTTATTCTTTTCAATTAAAGGATATTTTAACCCTTCTTTTAAATTTTCACTAATACTTGTCATTTAATCAACCTTAAAATAAATATAAGTTATGTTTTTTATTATCTTAAATTATATATTAAACCAACAGCTCTTGATTGGAATACTGTTAGGTATGGAGTTACCAAAAATGCAATAATTAAACTAGATATAATGATTCCAAGATTAACAACACCTGCCCCAATACCAGGGTTTACATATGTAAGTCCAAAACCTAAGAGGGAAAATATAATTGATAAAATAGCATATACTACTGAAACTATACATACATTAATAATTATTAATCCCAAATAAAAAGCAATATATCTTAAAACAGAAATTGATTTTATAATTCCTATTAATTCTTTAAAATCAAAAGCTGATTTAAAATCATCATCATTTGCCGCCATATGTGGAACAGCAATAACAGCCATTAAATATCCAATCAATCCTAAAATAATTGCAATTATAATGCCGATTAAACCCAAAACATTTTTAACAAATAGGATTGATAAAACTGCAATTAAAATTGGAATTATTAAGTAAATCATATTTATAAAAAATACTTTTATTCCATCTACAAACATTGAGACTAAATCACTGAAATCAGCTAATTGATCCTCACCATTAATCATACCATTTACTGCAATTTTATTTATTCTATATGCATAACCCAATTGTAAGAATATTGGAATTATTAAAAAGTTTAAAAAATTAATTACTCCTAATTTTAATAATGATATAGCATCCTGAGCTGAATATTCAAATGAATCTTTATAAATATCTAAAATCATGATTATTACTCCTCTTCGTTTAAGATAAACACATCCTCAATTTTTTCACATTTCAATATTTTAGTAATTTTATAAGCGAGTAAAAGTGAAGGGTTATATCTGTTATTTTCTAAAGCCCCAATTGTTTGACGTGTCACACCAGTCAACGTTGCAAGTTCCTTTTGACTAATTCCTAATTCTTGCCTTAAATATCTAACTTGATTTTTCATGGAACCCTCCTATGTTAAAATTATATTACATAAGTTAGAATTATATTACATCATATATAAAGCTTTGTAAAAAATACCAAAAAATCAAGAAATTTTAGTAAAAAATTCATAAAATTTTAAAATTTTTACAAAAAATAAAATAATAAATTTTTAAAAAAGATAAAAAATTCTATAAAAGCGAAAATTTTAATAAAAACAAAAATAATTCATAAATTCTAGAAAAATTTAATTATCCTTCTTAAAAATTATAATTTAAAAAAAAAGAATGAAATAATTTTTTTGAGAAAAGAATTAAATATTAATCTCAAAATTTTCAATTTCCTCTAAAGCCGCCTCAATTCCTTGACCTTTATCAGATGCACCTTTTGCAAATATGGTTTTAATAACTTCCATACCTACAAATTCAATAGCTGTTTTATTTAAAAAGTCAATATAGTCATCATAAATATCAGTAGGATTAGCTTGAGTAATAACTTCAATGACTTTTACACCTTCAAGGCTTTTATTAGGATTTCTTGAAACTTGATAAAATCTGTCAATTAAGGTTTTCAATTGTCCTGTAATTTGACCATAATAGATTGGTGAAGATAAAATCAATAAATCCGCTTCTTGGATCTTATCAATAATTGTTCTTACATCATCAGCTTTTATACAGTCACCTTCTTGACAAGAAAGACATGCATCACAAAACTGAACATCCAAATCATTTAAAAAGAATGATTCAACTTCCCCATCAATCTTATCACATAATGCTTTTACAAGCAAATCACAGTTACCTTCTTTTCTTGGACTTCCAACAATTGCTACAGTTTTCATTATTATCAACTCTAAAATAAATTTTCTAATAATAATTATATTTTTATATAAAATAAATATATTGATTTAACTCAATGAAAAATATGGAAAATAATTGAAAAAAGTAGTGTAAAATAAGATTATAAATTAAAAAGCATAAATGAAAGTTATTCCTCATCAACTAATGATTTTTCATAATTTTCTAAATCATAATACAACATTAAATCATTAGATTCTGGGGTTTCTCTAAACTCCTCAATAAAACTTTCTAAATCATTAAAAAATTCTTTCTTTCTTAGTTTGATGTTTTCTTCCTTAGAATAATCCTTTTTTAATGTTATGACTAATTTCAAATCATCAGTTTCAAGTTCTATTTCAGGATATTGTAAATCCAATTCATCTATTAAATCATCTTCAAATGTCATAATATCACTTAATACTTATGAAAACTATTAGAATAATAAAATGAATCAAAAATTGATTAAATAATTAAAAAACAATACTTATTAAAATATAAAAAGAATAAAAAGATAAAATTAATTATCTTCCGAGCTGTTGATGTGCTCTTGCAAGGTGTCCTGCTGCAAGTGCTCCAACTAAAGACAATTCACCAGCAAGTACTGTGGATATAACTACCTCACCAAACCTTCTAGCTCCCCCACTGCCTTTAACACCTAAAATATTTAGTCCTTCACTTGCAGTAGCAAGAGAAGTTCCTCCACCAACAGTTGCAATAGGAACATCAGGCATATTAACAGAGAAATATAAATCTCCATCCCTATTTTCTGCTGTTGTTATACCAAGTGAACCTTCACTTACATGAGCCAAATCCTGACCTGTCGCCAAAAATATAGCAGCAATCATATTTGCAAAATGAGCATTATATGCAAGACTTCCTGCAACTGCAGAACCAATAAGATTTTTAGCTGTGTTAACCTCACAGATTGCTTCTGCCGTAGTTTTTAATTTGTTCTCAACAACATCTTTAGGGATTAATACATCAGCAATAAGAGTTTTCCCTCTTCCTTCAACTAGATTAATTGCTGCAGGTTTTTTATCAGTACATACATTTCCACTTAATGCAATATGAACCGCATCAGTTTCACTGCTCATACGATCCAATATTTTCTCTGTTGCAATAGTTACCATATTCATACCCATACTGTCTCCGGTAGAGTATACAAATCTTGGATAAACATAATCACCTATAACAAATATTGGATCTATTTTAATTAATTTACCATGAGAAGTAGTGGATTCTGCAATAGCTTTCAATTCTTGGAAATTATTTTCAAACCAGTGCTTAACATTTAAAGCCTCAATTGATGATGATGCTTTTATAACAGGTGCTCTTGTCATCTTATCATCAATTACCCTTGCATTTACACCACCAGATGCTTTAATAGCTGAACATCCCCTATTTACAGATGCAAGTAGTGCACCTTCTGAGGTTGCAAGAGGAACATAATACTCCTGTTTACCTTCTTCACCATCTATTTCAAGAGGTCCCACAACACCTATCGGTATTTGAATAGCACCTATTGGATTTTCAATATTTTTCTTAAATGCACTGTCCATATCAAGTGTATAATGTGAAATATTTTCCAAACTAGTATCAGCATATTTTTCAACAAATTCACGTCTGATGGTTATAGCTTCATCAATAGAATCTGTAACTTGTTCAATCTGATAAAGTTTCATCTCACCCTTAAGTAATTTATCAATAATTTCAGATTTATCCATAAAAACCACCACTTGAGGTTTAATTAATTAATACCTTGATTATTAAGTAAATCTACAAGTTCTGAAGGTTTACGTGCAACTTGAACTCCGCATTTTTCAAAAGTTTCAGTTTTGGTTTTTGCAGTTCCACTTGCACCTTCAATAATTGCACCTGCATGACCCATTCTTTTTCCAGGAGGTGCAGTTCTACCTGCAATATATGAAACAACAGGTTTAGATACATGGTCCTTAATAAATTCAGCAGCATTTTCTTCTGCATTACCTCCAATCTCACCAATTAAAACAACTGCGTCAGTACCATCATCTTCTTCAAATCTTTTAAGTAAATCAGTGTAATCAGTACCAATAACAGGATCTCCACCAATACCCACACAGGTACTTTGGCCAATACCTGACCTTGAAAGTTGACTTGCAACCTCATAAGTTAAAGTTCCACTACGTGAGATAAGGCCTACATTACCTTCCTTAAAGATATGAGTAGGCATAATACCTAATTTACCAACACCCGGAGTAATAATCCCTGGAGTATTTGGTCCAATAACTACTGTATCATTTCTTTTAGCATATTCAACAATTTCCATAGAATCATGAACTGGAATATGTTCAGTAATTAAAACAACCAAATCAAAATGTTTAATTGATTCAAAAGCTGCATCTTTTGCAAAAGGTGCTGGTACAAAAATAATTGAAGAATTTATATCATGATTTTCTTTAGCTTCTTCAATAGAGTTATAAATTCCTACTCCTTCATAATCCATACCACCTTTACCAGGGGTTACACCAGCAACAATATTTGTATTATATTCAAGCATTTGTTTAGTATGGAATGAACCTTGCTTACCAGTAATTCCTTGTACTAAAGCTTTTGTATTTTTATCTAATAATATCATCTTATCACTAACAATTTTAAATGTTTAAATATTATTTCAAGTAAAAACTAAAAAATTTTAACTAAATTAAATGATTTTGAATAGATAATAAATATTAATTAGTTAAAATTTTAATTAAAACAATTATATTAAATTAAATTTTTAATATATAATAATATTAATTTATTGATATTATTAAATAAAAGTTTCTAATAAAATATTCAATTTTAACATAAATTATACTATAAAGAAAAAACAAGTTATTGAATCTGAAAAATTATAATAAAATTAGGTAATTCCAAAAATGATAATAATTTAAAATAAATTATCTTAAGATTCTGGTTTTATTTTCAAATGGTACTGCAAGATCCAGTACATTACCATTCATAAATGCACTTGCAGATAGTATAACACTACCTGGGACTACATTACATGGTGTTTGGCTTTTAACAAGATAAGTATTTGAGTGTGCTAGAGCTGATGCAATCATTGCAAAAGATACAGTGCCAACAGATTCAAGACCATTTACAGTAGCACAAATTACCGGATCGTCTGTTTCATTAGATACATATCCAACACCAGGAATTTCACGGATTTCTCCTGTAACCGGTTTACAAATATCAAAAACACCATCCATTGAGCGAGCTGCAGAAATAGCAGCATTTGCAACATCTTCAACAAAAGGTTCTCCACCATAAGTATCAAAATGTAAAATTACACTATCCGGATAAATGTCCAAATCCAAATCTGCAAGGGCATAAGAAACACCTTCCCCCGCATTTTTCTTATCTTCAGATATGCCTTCAAGATCACCTAAACTTTCAGCATTATCCTTCATTATTTGAATGATTGCACGGTTAACATCTTCAAGCAAATCATCTTCAACATAAGCAGCAATGACTAAATCATCACCTGTAACATTAGTTAGTGCCGCTTTATATGCACCAATATCTTTAAGTTTAGGAATATCTTTTTTAATATTATTTATTAAAGATTGACTACAAGAAACATCATTTGAAGATATATCTGCACCAAATACTGTAAGTTTCATTTTAGACACCATTAATGTATTAAATTAATAATTTATTAAAAAATAATTGAATTTGCATAAATAAAATTAATAAACATTTATAAAAATTAATAATATTTAATCATACTTAATAATAATTAATAATTTTTAATATAAATCTTTTCTCATTTAAATTTAATAACTAATCATAGTAACCTAATGCCAATAGATTAACCTTAAGCAAATAGGATTTGATATTTTTTATAAAAAATTTTAAAAATTAATAAATTATTAATAATAATATTAATAATTAAATCAAGTAAAAAGTATTAAGATTATAAAAGAAAATTTACTAATTGATATAAAATATATAAAATATTTAATTTATTTAGATAAATGAAATAATTGATTAAAAATGTATTCACAAACTAAAATAGCAATACCAATTGCTCAAAAGGACAAAGATTCTGTTATTATAGTAGCAAGAGACTGTATACGTAAAGGTGCAGATATATTAGAGTTTAGAATTGATGCTATGGAAAATCCAAATAAAGACACCATAGTTGAAATTGTAAAGGAACTAGATTTTCCACTCATTGCAACCTGTAGAATCAAAGAAGAAGGAGGTTCATTTGAGGGTAGTGAAAGGGATCGTGTAAATCTTTTACTTGCCTGTGCACCATACGTTGAATATATTGATATTGAACTTCAAACAAATGATGAATACATTGAAGAAATTAAGTCTACTGGTGTTAAAACCATCATTTCTTATCATGACTTTGAAAAAACTCCAGAACTTAGTGACTTAATATATATTGTAAATAAAGAAAAATCACTTGGAGACATTGCAAAAGTTGCAGTAACACCAGAAGAATTAGAGGATACCCTTGTTGTACTTGCAGTACTTTCAAGATGTAATAATACAATTGCCATTTCCATGGGAGAACTTGGATCATATACTCGTGTAATGGCATCTAAATTCAACTCACCGATAACCTTTGCTGTTGGAAGAGATGTGACAGCACCAGGACAATTAGATATTGAAACAATGAAAATGTTATTGAATATGGATTTAATTGATGATGATCTAGAATTAGATGAATAAATAGCTGCTTTTTTTATAATATAAAATATAACAATTTTAAAAAATATTACTTATTAAATAATAGTTAAATAATTGTGTTTATTGGTGATACAATGAATAAAAATAAAAAGATTATTGTACTGCTTATTTTCCTAGTTATTTTAACTAGTAGTTTAACTATTATCTTTTCAAATACAATTCTAGTAGATATTAAACTAGATGGAATACATGTAAAATCACATACATTATCAATTCCAGGCATACATGAAAACAGAAATCAAATGGACACAGAAATAGCAGAATATGTTAGTGATGAAATGTATGAAGACAATAGTACTAGCGATTCCATAAAAACAGGTATTAAAACTATTTGTAGCAAATATGGCTATAGTGACATATGGATAAATATCAAATCTGAATTTGGTGAAGACAAATTACCAATACATTATACAGTTGAAGGAACCAGTATGTTACCAACATTTGAAGATGGAGAATCAGTAATTGTTGAAAAAACCCGCAACATATCTCCCGGCGATTGCGTAGTTGCAAATACTGACGAATATGGCCGTGTAATAAAAAGAGTTAATCAAAGCAATGGAAGTATGTATTATATTGTCAGTGATAATACAAATGTAAGTTATACTACTGTCAACGGAGTTTTATATAAAGAAGAAGGAATTAAAACATGGGTTAATCAGTCAGATATAGTTGGTATTGTAAGAATACATAATGTTACTAACCAAACTCATTTTGATATTTAAAACAATTAATAAGGAAAAATTCTTCTTATATATTAAGATTTCAATTTGAAAACAGAATATAAAATAATATTTGAACTGATTATCCATTAAATGCCATACTAATGCAAATAAACCCTATATTAATAAAATATGAAATATTTATAAAAAAATAAATAATAAAAATCTATATTTAATAAAAAATACTAAAATATTGAATATATTAAATTATTAGATTATTATAGGGGAAAAAAGATATGAAAAAGAAAATTTTTTCTATTGTACTAATTTTCACCTTATGTTTTTTATTTATCTCAGCAATCAGTGCTGCAGAAGACAATATAGATAACACACTTAGTACAAATGACAATCTTATTTTAGAAGAAAACACTAATGATATTGATTTAAATAATGAAAATGGAAACTTAAAAGAGTCCGGTAGCGACTCAGAAAGTTTTACTGATTTAAACACAGTAATTAATGGCAATGATAATGAAACTATTTATTTAGATAAGAATTATACCTATAACGAAGAAAGTGACTCTGATTATAAGGATGGAATACTTATTAATCATTCTTTAACTATTTATGGAAATGGAGCTACAATAGACGGAAATCATGGTGCACGTATTTTTAAAATTACCAACTATACAATTGTATTCCACGATTTGAAATTTATTAATGGTAATACCAAAACTTATGGTGGTGCAATTTATGCAAGTGACCAATCAAATTGTAGTTGTAATGTAATAAACTGTACTTTTATTGACAATCATGCAGAACGTGGTGGTGCTATTGCAGGTCCTAGGGGTTATAATAATTGTTCTGCAATAAATTGTACTTTTATAAACAATTCTGCCCGTCTTTTTGGAGGGGCTATGGACCATTGTAATGTTATAAATTGTACTTTTATTAATAATAGTGCTAATTCCACCACTAGCCAAGGCAAAAACATCGGAAATGGTGGAGCTTTGTCTTTTTGTTCTGTAGAAAATTCTACTTTCATAAATAATTATGCAAATCGTTTTGGAGGAGCAACATACGAAGGTTACTCAGAAGATAATTGCATATTTATAAATAATACTGCTTATGAAAATGGTGGAGCAATATCTCAGGGAAGTCCAGCTGTAAACTGTTTATTTATAAATAATTCTGCAGTAAATGGTGGAGCAGTATATGAGGTTACTGTAAGAAACTGTAATTTCACAAACAACAAAGCCACTCAAAGTGGAGTAATTTATTCATCATTAGCATATAACTGTATTTTTGAAAACAACACTGGAATATACGGTGGAGCAATGTTTAAAGGCTGTGCTGAAGATTGTATTTTTATAAATAATCATGCAAATCAAGGAGCAGCAATATATGAAGGTGAAGCAATAAACTGTAACTTTATTGATAACAATGCAAGTTCAGAGGGAGGAGCAATCCATCTAACGAATGCAACAAATTCTAATTTCACCAATAACTCTGCAAGATATGGTGGTGCAATCTCATCCAATGCTGTTGTGAAAAACTGTACTTTCATAAATAACATTGCATTAGAGATTGGTGGTGCAATTTATAATGAATGTATTGCAATTAACTGTACATTCCTAAACAATCATGCAAATGAGAAAGGTGGAGCAATGTATGATTGTACTGTAATAAACTCTACATTTACAAAGAACACTGCTGATATTGAGGGAGGTGCTACAGAAAGGGGTTCTGTATATAACTGTACTTTTACTCAAAATAGTGCAAAAGAAAAAGGTGGAGCATCAGTATGGACTAATGCATATAACTGTACATTCATTAACAATAATGCAAGTGAAGGAGGAGGATATTACTCCCCATATACTAGTGTTGATCTAATTAACTGTACCTTCATAAACAATTCAGCAACTAATGGTGGAGGAGTTGCATATGGAACAGCTATAAACTGTACATTCATAAACAATACTGCAACCCAATTTGGTCCAGGAACTTATGAAGCTGTAGCAATTTTCTGTACATTTGAAAATAATATTTACTACAAAACCATTATTGGACCTATAATAAATATAACTGATTATAATTCAACATATAATTCAGGCCATAAAATAGACATCCTCTTAAGTTATAATGGTCAAACTTATGATGGATATATTACAACCATCCAAGTATTTGAAAATGGTAAATTAATTGAGACCATTAATAAATTAAGTGGTGAAAACTGGCTTGTAAACTTAAGTGTAGGAATCTATAAAGCAGTTATAACTGTTGATGAATATCCAAGCATACATGCAAAGGAGATTAACATGTTTGTAAAGGAATCAACTAAAATCACTTCAACTGCAGTAACTACTGTCTACAATGGCAATAAAAATTTAATAATTACAATTAAAGACAGTAAGGGTAAAGCTGTTACAAGTAGAAAAGTAACTGTAAACCTTAACGGAGCAAAAAACTATACAACAGATAAAAATGGACAAATTAAAATCTCAACAAATAACCTTGCTCCAAAAACATATACTGCAAAAATAAACTTTAATGGTGACAACAACTATGGCCCATCATCTGCATCAGTTAAAGTTACTGTTAAAAAAGCTAAACCAAAATTAACTGCAGGTTCAAAAACTTATAGACTAAAAGCTAAGAAAAAATATAAAATAACTTTAAAAACAAATCGTAATGTAGTTATGAAAAAAACCAAAGTTACATTAACTGTTAAAGGAAAAACCTATAAAATAAAAACTAATGCAAAAGGTCAAGCTACCTTTACAATCACTAACTTAAAGAAAAAAGGCAAATACACTGGAACAGTTAAATATTCTGGTAGTAGCTACTACAATGCAGTAAGTAAAAAAGTAAAAATAACTATTAAGTAGATGTTTTCATCTACACATCTTTTTTTATTTTATATTAACCAAATAATAATTGAAAGTTATTATCAAAAACTATTTTTCATTATTTAATCCAATATATACAATAAATTATAAATTAAATAATTTAAAAAAAAGAACAATTAAAATTTAAAGAATAAAATAATTTATATAATCAATAACTAAATTTAAAAAAAAAAATAAAAAAAGAATATAAAAAAATAAAAAAAAAGAAAAAAATAGAGATAATCTTTTAAAATTAAAAGATTAATCTAAATTGCATCTTCTCCTCTTTCACCAGTTCTGATTCTGACTACTTCTTCAACAGAAGATACAAAGAGTTTACCGTCACCACAATCTCCAGATCTTCCACCTTCACAGAGTGCATCAATGTCCTGTTCAACTTCACTGTCCGATCCAAATAATTCA
>CAYQMW010000063.1:0-11286 GCA_964418715.1 uncultured Methanobrevibacter sp.
CACTCAAAAACAGCCATACAACAATTATCTGAGAACTGAATTTTTCAGGCCCCTAAAGAATTCTTTATTAAAAAATTTATCAAAGGGGAAATTATGTTAAACAAAAAGATATTTATGGTCCTACTATTATTGATAGTAGGTATCTGTGCTATATCGACAGTAAGTGCAACTGACAACCTCACCGATACAGTGACGGTTGATGATGCAAATTCTGGTGATGTAGCAGAGGTTATTAATGATGAAACAAGCGGTGCGACTGACGATGCAACTAATGAAGTGAAGGAAGATGCTAAAACTGAAGACACATTAGCCAGCACACAGGATGATACAACATTGGCTGCAGATAAATCCTCTGATGTCCTTTCATCAAGTCCCGCTACAGCTAGCATGTACAAAATTGCTTTCACCCAAAAGTCTTATTCATTTAATGGAATTAACGGGGCAAACATAACCTATACTATCGACCCATGTAAAAATACAAAGTATAACTGTTATAATTTTCAAATAGGCATATTTAGAATTTATCCTAACAATGAAACGTTGGTTTCTGCATCTGGCATATTTGCTTCTAATAATTCTAATGAAAGGAAAAAAGGTACTTATTACTATACTATCCCTGCAAAAAAACTTACACCCGGAAATTATAGGATAATGGCATTTAATTATAATGGTAAAGAAGTTGATACAATTATGGCTAATGCAACTTTAACAGTTAAAAAAGTTCCAGTAACCATGAAAGCATACAGAGCTACCACCTATCAGGGAAGATACATAACACTTAAGGCCACAGTTAGAAAAGCAGGAAAAGGTGTTACGGAAGGTTCCGTTACATTTTCACTAAGAGGCAAAAAATATAAGGTTAGGGTCAAAAAAGGTATAGCTACCAAAAAAATTATGATGCATAAGAATGGAAGATTCACATACAGTGCAACATTCAATTCAGCTAACTACAATACCACAAAGGTCTATTCAAAAGCAATTGTCAAAAGATCATATAGGACTAGAGTAATTGTCGCTAACCAGTGGGAGTATCGTTCTCTAAAACCTAAACCATTTTACGTTAAAGTAAAAGCAAGTAATGGAAAATATGTCCTAGCAGGTAAAATTAAAATTATTGATACTGTCCGTCTCAAACGTGGACTAGCTAAATTCTATTACCCTGACACCGACTGGAATTATAATGGACAATACCTAAATTTAGTCTACTTTAAAAAAGTGGTAAGTAAGACCTATACAGTGAAATTCATACCTACATCTAATATATACCAACCTTCCAGCAAAAAGATAAAATTAACTGTATACTACAGATGTACAGCATGTGGTAAAAAAACAAGCCATTACCATAATGGTATGTATTTCATGGTAACCTAATTATCTATTAAGGGATTTTTCCCTTAATCTTATTTTTATTTTTTTTTTTTGCATATAGGGGGATGCGAATATTGAAACTTTTTGAATTGAATCATCAATTTATAGAAAATCATATTGAAGAATTGATTGAACTTGTAGATTATGTTCCATTTTCTTTTGCTGATTTTGGTGTTCAGAATAAAAGAGATGAATTTTTAAAATCTAAAATTTATTAACTACTATGCAAGAGATGGACGCATTAATAAATGAAAAATGTGTTTATTATGATGATTCTGTTAAAGCATATAATAGTGTTTTAATAGAATGGATTGATTGTCATGAGGAATTTGAATATATAATTGATAAAAATTCTTTCTCAGAATATCAAAATATGAAAAATAAAAATGGGTTCATAGACTTCCTTTCTTTATTGTATAAAGTGAAATTACCCTCTGAAAGAAAGGTTAGAGTAAGACCTAAACCTAAAGGAACCCTTATTAGAGATGAATCTAGTATTCAATTACCTAATTTTAAAAAAAATGGATGCAATTTATGAAGAATATTCTAATAAATTATTAGCTGATTATTTATCTTATCTTGTTTGAAATGTTTAATTTAATTCATAACACATGTATTTTGGAAACGGACAAAACCCAATCGATTTAGGAGTCATTTATAAAAATTTATCATAAAAGAAAAGATAAGGAAGAGAAAAAATGTATTGTCAAAACTGCGGAGCATCAAACGATGATAATGCAAAATTTTGTAAAAGCTGGGAAAAGCATTAGAAAATGATTCTAAACCTGCTCAAATACCAAAAACAAATAATAAAAATAATTTAATAATAATTGGCTTAATATCAGTTGTTGTTATTTTAATTGTTTGTGTGATTTTTGCAGGAGGATTTTTAAATGGGAATGTGCCCCTTGAAACAAAGGATTTTGAAATATTTAAGATGGATATTCCAAAAGGTGCAGAATTTGTTGAAACCAATTCCATGCCAGATTATGGTTATTAGGATTCATGATCCTTCAAAATGATGGAGAATATTCAAAAGAAGTCTATAGTTTACTGATATCAACGGTTACCGGTTCGTCACATCCTTCACAGACCAGTTTAGACAGAACTGAAGGTGACATTAAAGTATATAAAGACAATAAGGAGAGCGAGTATTACATCGTCAGACAAATTGGTGATTATGAGTTTGCCCTAATTGGAAAGGATGATAAAACAATGATTAAGATGCTGAATTCCGTGCAGATTACAGATGAAGATGAATTGGCATCACAAAATTCACAAGAATCTGACAGCACATCAACAAGCAATTCACAACCTACACAAAGCTCTTCCAGTTCATCAAGCCCTACTTCCATTTCAATTTTGGGAGGAAGCTTTACAACAGGAGTGCAGATGAAGATAAGACATATGCTAGAATCAATGTAGGAACTAATCACGCTGGTGAAGATGTTATTGTTCAAATATGGTATTCAAGAGATGGTAACACATTAAATAATGGTAATATGGTACCTGCTAGTGTCCATTCCGATGGATATTTGGAATTAACTTCAGCAGATGCATACAAATATTATCCAGATCATGCTACAATCAACATCTATGATTCAAATAGCCAGCTTCTAGCTACACGAAGTGTGTCCTTGGCGCCTGAATCAGGTACTCAAACATTTTAGAGTACCTAATTTACTTTTTTTCTTTAATTTAATTCATTAAACAGATATTTTGGAAACTAATAATAATATTTTAAATATTATTATATTTTTGAAATAACAGATAAATTTATATTAACATATTTATAAATAAAATATTGTTTAATAGGAGGTTTAAAAAATGGTTTTAGCAACTTCTAAAATATATGGAAATTATCAAACTAGCATACCTAAAGAAATTAGAAAAAGATGTAATATTAATAAAGATTATGTTATAGAATGGGATTTAACAGAGGTAGGTAAACCTGAAATTAATTTTAGGAAAAGAAGAAATATTAAAAATTTAATAGGTGCTTTCCATTTAGAAGAAGAAACTAATTCTGTTGAATTAAAAAGGAGTTTATACCAATGAAATATTTTTTAGATACTTCTTTTATATTGGCTTTAGTTTTAGATTCAGATTCTAATCATAATGAAGCTGCTAGTTTGGCTGAAAGTGTTTTAAATGAAGAATGTTTTATTAATAATAATGTTTTAAATGAAGTTTTAACATTAACAGGAAGAAAATTAAATATTGATTCAGCAAAAGAAATTTATTATAATTTAATAGATTCTTTTGAATTATTAAATGAATATGATATTTTAAATTATAATTCAGAGAATTTTAAAATATTTGAAAAATATGTAGGAATTGATTCTAATAAAACTAAATTAAGTTTTACTGATTCGAGTATTATATTAACAATGAAAGAATTTAATATTTATAGCTTAGTTAGTTTTGATAAGGAATTTAAAAGAGTCAAAGGTATTCATCAATTAGGAGTTTGAAATTCTGAAAATTATTCCACTCCCTATTCCCATCATTATTTTGTTTTGTAAAATCACTGCTTAATGAATTAAATTAAACCTAAAATGTTTCGTAAAATAATTATTGGATTAAATTAAACTAGAGAATGAGAATATGAAAAGGGGTTAAAATGATAAATTGTCCAAATTGCAATAAAAAGGTTAATGAAAGATTTGAATATTGTATAATATGCGGATCCAAATTAAATGGAGAAAAAACAGGAGATTTTTCAACAGGAATAAATAATTTATTTAAAGATGAGGATGGATTTTATTATCTTTTTGCAGTAAACGGGAAACAGGTCATCTTAAGAAATGAGAATAAAGATGAACTTAAGAAAGAAGTTTTAATAAGAAAGTATCCTTGGATTGAAAAAAATAAACCTGATGCAAAAAATCCATCTGAAAGAAAAACACATGAAACAGAAAATCAAACCCCAATAATTGAAAGGGAAAAACCAATAGAAAGAAAAGATTCCAATGAAAAAATAGCTAAGGATAGCAACATTACACACCATGACAATTTTGCATATGTTACAAAAGAGGAGGATGTCAATTTTGGAAAAATGAACGTTTATGATTCGATGACCGGCCAAAATTACGAGACATGGGGGCCTGATAACAGTGAAAGAGCAAAAAAAATGAGAAAAAAAATTTTCAAATGATTATAGAGATTCGCCATGTGCAATGGCTACATTTAATTTAATTCATTAAACATGTATTTCGCGAAAGACGTTAAAAAGACCTGCTTGATAGTAGATTCTACTTCATTTAGTTGAATCCAATCAGTCTCAAATAGTTGTTAAAAACAGAACCATAAATGTTGGAAATTAACAAATTCTATTAACTAAAATAAAAAAATGTTGTAGATATTAATCTAGGGTGTCCGCCAAAAAAGATTTTCAAAATTTGACCAAAATAACAAAACATCAAAAAATACTTATTTTTAAAAAAACACAACAAAAAACAATGAAACCAACTACAAACAAAAAAAATATAATAAAATCCACAAAATTCCAAATTAACAATATAGACTTAATAAAATAGTTTTTAAAGAAGAGCTAGAAGACTTAATTAAGCAAAATGGAGAGAGAATATCTGTATAGTGCTAAAACTCTAGATAGAATAGGGATATGTGAGAACATAAAGAAAATGCATAAAATCAAGGAGATAGAAGCTGAAGCTAAAGAGCTAGAGGAAACAGATCCTAAAGAAGCTATTAAACTATATGAATATCTGAATACATTAAGGGACACATACTGTTTAATTTAATTCATTAAACAATTCTGACATAAATAATTAATATAATGTTGAGGACAAATATATTTTAATTGATAATTTAATTTGAGGGGGAAAATCGATGAAAAACAAAAACATAATCATAATACTGATTGTAATAATCATTATTCTTGGAACTATTTTAGGAATAATGTTTTTACAAATGTCCAATGCTAAAGAACCAAGTAAAATTAAAATTACTAGTGATAATAAGCAATATGAAGGTGGAGAATTATCTATTAAATTGACAAATTTAAACAAAACACCAATATCTAAACAAATAGTCAATATCACAATTACCAATAGCAAAGGCAAAACAGTTGTTGATGATGTTGTTAAAACAAATTCCAAAGGTAAAGCTAAACTAGACCTTGATTTAAAGAAAGGCAAGTATAATGTCACTGTAAGTTATGGTGGAAATGATAATTACACTGGCAATACTACAAAGCAGAAATTAACAATTAAAAAAGAAGTTGTTGAAGAAGAGTCCAGTGGAAGCAGTACTAACTCTAACAGTGAAAGCCATTTGGAAGGCCCTGAAGTTGATGGACTAGGCATAACAAGAGAACAGGCAGAGAGGGCAGAGGAAGTTAGTGGTCAAGATGTCAAATATGATTCAAAGAGTGGTCATTATGTTATGTATGATCCCACCCATGGAACTTATCATACTTAAATAAGTTTTATAACATTACATTGTATGAAAAAAAAATACTTGATTTAGGTGATTCAATGGATAAAGATAAGATAATAATTTTAATTTTAATTATAATTATCATCGCTCTTTTAGTGAGTATTGCCACAATGGTGATGCCAAATATGAATAAACAGGATACTAAATTAAAATTTAAAAGTAATGCCACATTGACTGAAGGAGATTCTATTAAGATTAAGTTGACTGATGGCAATGGAACTCCAATCGCCAGTCAAACCGTGAATGTTACAATAACTGATAAAGATAAGGCAAGTGACTATCACTCTGTTGTAACTAATGAAAAAGGTATGGGAACATTAAAACTTGATGAAGATGCTGGAAAATATACTGTAACTATCAGTTATGGAGGAAATGATAAATATAAATCTTCGAATGCTACTAAAAAAATAATTATTAAAGAAGAAGTTGTTGAAACCCAAACTACATCTAGTCAAAGTAGCAGTTCATCTAATAATGATAATTCTATTAATTATGATAGTGAATTAAATGTTTATTATGATAGTAATGGAGTTATTGTTGACCCTGATGGAAAACATCCTCAAGGTGTTGGAAATAGTTATAACGATCTTGTTGAACAGGCTGAAAGTGGTCGGGGAATGTTATGAATATAGGAATTTAATTTAATTTAATTCATTAAACAGTTATTTTTACGAAATATATATACTTAATTTAATATTTTTATTGTAAGGGAGTTATTAAATTGCAATTAAGATCATTAATTCGAGATGAAAAATTTTTACAAAGTATGCCTCATAGTCTTATGGCCGAATTAATATCAATTAAAGAACCTATTCCAATGAGGATTAAATCCATGGTTATGGATTACTGTTTGGATTTCAATTTAAGAAGAGTATTGGTTATTGAGAGCAATGACTATTTAAAAGAGAATAATCGAAATGAGAGAATGATTTGCCGAAAGTTACCTCCTGCACAATCTAGAGAATATCATAATGAATTAGCATTGAATTTTATTAGGGAATATCCTCAGTTTAGACCTATAATTAGTTATGTTAAAGTTATGGATGAAAATTTTAATGTGCTTGATGAGATTCCTATTGATGAGTATTTAGCTGAAAACTAAACTTAAATATGTTAAATGTTTCTCTTTTTTATATTTTTCAGTTGTTCTTCCATATTTTTGTTAAATTTAATTTAATTCATTAAACAGGTATTTATGAAACTTATATATAAAACTGAAGAGAATATTATGTCACTTACAAAACATGTCCGATTAAATGGTGATTTAATAAAAAATTTACCTATGGATTTGAAAGAGGAATTAATCGTATTCGAAGATGTTATTCCAGATGGCATTATGACATCTATATGTGTTAATGACTCAATTTTTAATAAAGAACGAAGAGATTTTTTAAATCATAGGCCCGATCTTCTTGAAAAAATATATCATGCTAGAAATCAACGTAAGAGATTATCCATAACAAAAAATATTAGGATGGTCGATATAGAAACTGATGAAGAAATCCAGTTTGTTAAAAAATATCCTCAATTTAAAGATTTAATTAAATCTATTATATATAGAGATAATAATCTTGATGTTGTGAAGGTTATTCCTATTGATGAGTATTTAGCTAAAAATTAAAAATGATTCTTTTTTTATCATATTCAAATGATTCATTATGTTAATTAAATTCATTAAACATGTATTTTGCGAACAGATTAAAAATGTCTACTTGTTTGTAGCCCCTAATCCTTCTTTAGTTATATTCATTTAAATTTCAGGAAGGGTTGTTAAAAAGGAACCAAAATGTTGGAATTCATCAAATTCTATTTTAAAGTAAAACATGCATCAGGTATTCCACCACATCAGTGATGATGAATTATTAAAAGATCAACTTTCTTTTTCTTTTTTTCTTAAATAAATTTTAGAATATTTCATCTTATGAATCATTATTTTGAAAAATTTTAAATATTTTTAGATTATAATATATTATTACTCATATAGAGCAGATAGTAATAAAAATGGTGAAAAAAATGGAAACTATGGAAATTATTAAGGAATCTTTAAAATTCCCTTCACAAGATATAGTAAAACTTATAATTTATATTGTAATTGCAATTATTGCTGCAATTGTAGGAAGTGTTGGAGGCATCCTATTTGTTGTCGGATTACTTGGCGATGTATTTGTAGCTATTATTGGTCTTATTTTACTCATTGTTGGTTTAATTTTAGCATTTATAATTATGGGATATCAGATAAGTATTATAAAGACAGGAATTGATGGTGATGAAAATGTGCCAGAATTCAAATGGAAAGAAAACTTGCCAGTTGGTATTAAATTTTTAGTTGTTAATATCGTCTACTTTATCATTCCTGCTATCATCACCCTCCTTGTTGGATGGGTTACAAATCTTTATGGATTAAGTGCAGAAATATTTATGAAAATGTATAAAGCTTCTGCAGCTGCACCTGCTAATACAACAGTAATTCCAAGCAATGTTATTCCACATTCCACATTTGTCAGTCTTGGAACCGCTATGTGGATTACTGGAGCTGTTGCATTGATCTTGTTCATAATATTTGCAATTATTCACAATATGGGAGAATCAAGACTTGCAAATACTGGCAGTCTTGGCCAAGCTTTAAATATTCCTGAAGCATTTAAGGACATCGGAAGAATAGGTTGGGGAAAAGTCATTTCAGTTGTAATCTTAATCTTTTTAATAAATATAGTAGTTAATGCAATCTTATCTGGACTTAACTATTATTTACCAGGATTAAGTCTCCTCTCTATTATAGTGACTCCATATTTAATCTTCTTCGCTGCAAGAGCAACAGGATTATTATATTCAGATATAGCTTAAATTCAAGCTATATTTCTTATTTTTTTTTAAAATTTTTCATAAATTTAACAGGATTTTTAAATGGAATATTGTTTAATTTATAGCAAATTACTAAACTTTATACTTATTTAAAATAATTTATTAATAAAAATTAGGTAAACAATTATTCATTAAACAGTTATTTTACGAAACTATAATTTCGAGCAATAATAAATAAAAAAAGATATTTATTATAATCAAAAAAATGATCTATTAAAATTTTAACAAAGATTATTTATTTAATCAAAAACACACATCATCCCAATATAATTGCTAGAATTCTTTAATATTATTAAACAGAGATATAATTATATGAGGATTATGGAGGATAAAAATGGCTAGATCAACTGAATGGTTTATAGGTGGAATACTAGTTTTAATTGTGGGGATTGTTATATTTTTATTCACTAAAAATACTCATGCACTTATTGCTCCAGTATTGCTATTTTTATTCGGTGTTTATAAGAAAATATCTGGAAAATAATAATATTCCAGTTTTAAAAAAAATATATTGTGAGACTGTCCCATAACTATTCTTTTTCTAATTTTTTTAATTTTTTTATTAATTTTTGCTTGATTAAGAATCTAAATTATAAAAATTTTGATTTTTAAATATTTTTCTATATGTTATTTTTATTTTATGTTTTTCTTTTTTTTATTTTTCAGTACTTTTTAAACAAAACTACTAATTTTAATTAGATTATGTTAAATTTAATTCATTAAACTGCTATTTTTCAAAAATTATAATAATTTTTTTAAAAAATTATTTATTGTATATTTTAAATAATATTATTAATTATAATTCGAGGTTTTGATATAATGGAAGATAAAACAAATGATATTTTCAGCAAATATTTATCAGGAATATGTCTGGATTTTGATGAGACAACTTTAATTTCTCCAAATATAAATGGTGAAAAAGAAAAAGGCAAAATTGAAAAATCTGAATATGAAATTAAAAAAGAGAATTTAGTTGAGTTTGGCGAATCAAATTCAATTTCAGTCAATGAAGTTTTATTGGGAAGTTTGATTTTAACACTTAATAAATTCAATTTTTCAAATGAAACCTTAATTTTCAATCAGAATAATGTCCCATTTGCTACAAAATTTGAAAACAGAGATATTCCTATTAAAGAATTTTTAGAAAATATTCATGAAAATTATATTAAGACACTTAAATTCGATGCATATTGCAATAATGAGGATCTTCCTTTAAAACCGGAATTTTATTATGCCTTTGATGAAGATTTAAAATCAGATGTGGAATATTCCAATTATCTAAACATTACTGAAAATGATGAAACTGTTTTCCTGTCCTTATATTATAACAATGAATTATATTCAAAAGAATTCATTGATTTATTCTTATCAAGCCTTGAAAAAATTGTTGACGAAATAGTTAATGCTGATATTTATCAAACAAATATCTGCGATATTGCTCTTGTAGGTGAAAATGAAAATCAAATTTTTAGTGAAGTTGAAATGCCTTTGATTCACAAACGTTTTGAAAAGCAGGTGGTGGAGAAAGGTGATGAAATTGCCCTTGTTGCAAGTGATGCCACATTTACATACAGACAATTAGATGAAAAAGCAAATATTATTGCAAATGCCTTAATTAAAAAAGGAGTTAAACCGAAAAGCAATGTATTAGTAATGCTTCCAAGAGACAGCAACCTTATAGCTTCAATATTAGGTATCCTTAAAGCAGGATGCACATTCATCCCAATTGACCCAGAATACCCTCAAGAGAGAATAAATTATATTTATGAAAACAGTCATGCAGATTATATCATTGCAACAGAATCAGGAGAAAAATCATTAGACATAAAAGAACTGCTTAAAGAAAGTAATGGGGAGAATCCTAACGTTAATGTTGATTCTGATGATTTAGCTTATATGATTTACACCTCAGGATCAACCGGAAACCCAAAAGGAGTAATGATTAGCCACGAAAACATCTCCAACCAGGTATCAAACCCTAAATCCACATATAATAGCCTACTCTGTATTACAACAATCTCATTTGACGTATCTGTCGATGATATACTAACATCCCTTTCAAATGGATTGAAATTAATACTTGCAGATGATAGTCAAATCAAAAATATCCCTTCATTAATCAAGTTAATAGATGAAAATAAACCAGAAATTTTAGACATTACTCCTTCAAGACTTGCTTCTTATCTTGAAGTAAAAGAATTCTGCAATGTCATATCCTGCTTAAAATGTATCTTTATCGGAGGAGAAAAATTTTCAGCAAAAGTATATGAAGATTTAAGAAAATACAGTGATGCAGTTGTCTACAACAGTTATGGCCCAACAGAAACAACAATTACCTCAAACAACAAAGAAGTCACAGACATAAACGATTTAACTGTAGGACCTCCTTTAACTAATTATATCACCGATGTTCGTGACATTGATGGGAAATTAATCCCTAACGGAGTAATGGGAGAATTATACATTGGAGGAACCGGTGTAGGAAAAGGATATTATAACATGGAGGAAAAAACCAAAGAAGTATTCCTAACCATCAATAACATCCCATATTACAGAAGTGGAGACTATGCAATAGAACTCCCAAATGGTGAAATC
>CAYQMW010000064.1:0-11171 GCA_964418715.1 uncultured Methanobrevibacter sp.
AGACCCAAACTCTTCCATATATCCATTTGTAAGATATAGTCCAGGAACAATATCTCTTATATCAGGACCTATTTTTATAAGACCTACATTAAGGCCTAGTTCTCTTAAGTTACCTGCAAGGCCTGTTGTAATAAATGTTTTTCCACTGTCTGAACCGGTACTTCCAATCATTAGACATATTGGCATTTGGCCTTTTTCTTTTGATAATTTTTCTTTAATAGGAGAATTTAAAGGATCTTTTATACTTATATTTGTCTCAATACCGATTTCTCTATTTATATTTTTTATAAAGTCAGTATTTCTACTGCATATTGATTCTTTATCCTTATCACTTGCATCTAAATAGTTTAAGAAGTTATCTACAATTTGAGGGTTATTGTCAAAGGTCTTATGAATCATTGTACCAATAACATTTCCATCATCATTTACAAGGCCTGATAAGACTCTTTGGTCCTTATTTCTATAATTAACTCTTTTAATATTTGAGTATATTAAACCGTCAGATGTTGTTTCAATTTTACCATAGGTATGACAATGGAAACCTTTAATTGTACTGGTTAAATCTTTTGTTAAAAATGAATCTCCTTCTACCTCACCTTCTACTCTATCATTTGATATAAGAGGAGAGAAACTAGCATCTAATAGGCCTAATCCTTCTTTTATAATTGGTTGAGGTGATTTTCTTCCAATATCTACCTTACTGGATAAGACTTGAAAACCACTACATATTCCTACAATCGGCTTTCCCATTTTTGCCATTTTAAGTATTTCAATCTCTAAAGGTGAACCAATAATTGTTGATGATTCAATTATGCTTCCACCAGGAATTATTAATCCGTCAAGTTCTTCACTTGCTTTATTTCCACCAACTAATCCATTTTCTTTTACAATGTCTGTTGGAAGATGTCCAAAGTTTTCATATCCTGGAAGAGCTCCTTTTACATAACTTAGACCTATTTTCATTTTTAACACATCTTTTTTTAAATCTATTATTTAATTATCAATTTATTTTTAATATTATATTAATTTTATTTGACTTTAAAAAAGTTTTATTTATTTTAAAATTAAGCCCATTAATAGATTTACTCAACATCCGTCAATAAATCATATACTATCAAATAATTTTTTTTAAAACTTTTATTATCCTATTAATTTAATTAAATTAATCTTTAATTATTTAATAGTTATCTTATTTTGAGTCAATTTTTTTTAATGGTTAATGCTAAATATTTAATTTAAAATTTTTCTTATAATTTAATAACTAATAATCTTCTTCTTTTTCCTGTGAGTTTAGGGTGGTATAGTAGTAACCTTTCTTAGACAGTAATTCTTCGTGACTTCCTTCTTCTATGATTTTACCATTTTCAATAACTATAATATTATCAGCATTTTTAATTGTAGATAATCTATGAGCAATTACAATACTTGTTTTAGATTCCATTAATTGATCCATAGCTTTTTGAATTAACTGTTCTGTACGGGTATCAACTGATGAGGTTGCTTCATCTAAAATTAATATTTCTCTATTTGCAAGTATACTTCTTCCGATTGTAAGTAATTGTTTTTGTCCGTGACTTATATTATCTGTATCTTCATTAAGCTCGCTTTTATAGCTATCAGGTAGTTGACGTATAAATTCATCTGCATTAACTTCTTTTGCAACTTTTCGTACCTCTTCGTCTTCTGCATCAAGTTTACCATATCTAATATTTTCTTCTATTGTATCTGAAAACAACCATGCATCTTGTAAAACCATTCCAATCATTGAGCGTAAGGATTCTTTTGAATATTTATTAATGTTTTTACCGTCTATTGTAATTTTACCACTATCTACATCATAGAATCTCATAAGTAATTTTACAATAGTTGTTTTACCGGCACCTGTTTTTCCAATTATAGCTAGCTTTTCACCTTTTTTAAGTGTAAATGAAATATTGTCTATTATTTTTTCATCACCATAAGCAAATTCAACATTTTCAAATCTGATTTCATCTTTAAATTCATTAATTTCTATAACACCTGTTTCATCTTCGTCTTTATGGTTTAAAAATTCAAATACCCTTTCTGTTGCTGCCATTGCTGTTTGAAGCATATCCATAATTTTTGTTATTTGCTGGATTGGTTGGGTGAAGTTTTTAACATATTGGAAAAATGCTAAAATATCTCCAACAGCTATTGCACCTTCAAGAACAAAGATTCCTCCAAGTACTGCTATTACCACATAGGCAAGATTAGATATAAAATTCATTACAGGTTCTGTAAGAGATGAATAGAACTGAGATTTCCATTCATTTTCATACCATTTTTCATTTGTTTCTTTAAAGGTTTCTATTGCTTTTTCTTCATTATTGTAAACACGTACTATATCATGGCCTGTAAAACTCTCTTCGATATGAGCATTTAAACTTCCTTTATAGTTTAATCTTAACTTAAAGTATTTCTGTGATTTATTAGTTACAAGTCTTATAAGTAAAAAGCTTATTGGTATAAGGGCTAAATTTGCAAGTGTCATCCAAACATTAATACTCATCATCATTATAAAGACACCTACAATAGTAACTATTGCAGTTACTAGTCTGTCAAATGTTTGAGCTATTCCTATTTGAATTGAATCCACATCATTTGTAATTCTAGATAAGATATCTCCTCTTTTTTCACTATCTAAATCTCCAATAGACATTGATGTTAGTTTTATGATTAGTTTTTCTCTTAAATCATAACTTATTTCTGTTGAAATATCAACCAGTAACCATGACTGTAAGTATGAAAATACTGCACTTATAATATACAGTAGAACTGCAAGTCCAAGTAAATAATAAAGTATGTCAAAATTAATAGTTCCTTTTCCATTAAGATGTTGCATTACTCCATTATAGATTACTGTTGTAGCTTTTCCAATTAATATAGGCCCTATTACATTAAAAGCAGTACTTATAATACTGCAGACTACTACAATTATAAGTTTTAACTTATAAGTTTTAAGTAAACTTATTAAATCTTTTAAAGCCTTTTTAACATCAGAAGGTTTTTGATGTATCCTTTGACGTGGTGGAGGACTCATTCAATCACCTCATCAGCTTCATTTTGGCTTATAACAATTTCACGATAAATTTTAGAGTTTTCATATAAGTAATCATGGTTTCCTTTATCAATTATCTGGCCATGATCTAAAACTATTATTTCATCTGCATCTTTAATTGTTGAAATTCTCTGTGATACAATAAGTATACTTGAATTATCTCTTAATTTTTCAAGGCTATTTTTTACTTTTTTCTCTGTTTTCATATCCAGTGCTGAAAAACAGTCATCAAATAGATAAAAATTATGACTCGCTACAATAGCTCTTGCAATAGATAGGCGCTGTTTTTGTCCACCTGAGAAATTATCTCCACCTTGCACAACTTTCATATCTAATGATTCTATAAAATCTGCTTCTGCTATTTTAAGAGCATTCCATATCTCCTCATCACTTGCATCATTTTTTCCTACCTGAATATTAGTCCTTACAGTACCTGAGAAAAGTAATGCTTTTTGAGGAGTATAGGAAATTTTATCTCTTAAAATCTTTAAATTAATGTTTTTAATGTTTTCTCCATTAATAAGAATTTCTCCACCTGTTACATCTAAAAGACGTGGAATAAGATTTAAGATTGTTGATTTTCCACTACCAGTTCCACCAATAATAGCTGTACTTTTACCTTTTTTAAGTTTAAAATTAATATCTTTTAGGGTTTTCCTTTCACTTGATGGATATGAAAAGTCAACATTTTTAAATTCAATCTCTAAATCATCATCAATATTATTAATTTCTCCATCTTCTATACTTAAATCACTTTTTAAAACTTCTTCTATACGTCTAACTGAAACTAATACTCTTGGAATTATCATTACAAATGCACCAATCATAGTAAATGATGCTACAATTTGAGTTGCATATTGAATAAATGCTATTATATCCCCTGTTAGAAGTCCATTTGTTATACTGTCATATGCTCCAAAGTATAAAATAGCTACTGTCATCAAATTTAAAATAAGGGCCATTGCAGGCATTAAAATTAAAAATCTTCTAAATACAAACAGATTAATATTTCTCAAGTCATTATTGACTATATTAAATCTTTTTTGCTCGTGATTTTTTCTGACAAATGCTTTAATTACTGGAATTCCTAATATAATTTCCCTTGATGTTTGGTTGATTTTATCAGTTAACTCTTGCATCTTTTTAAAACTAGGCATTACAGTAATAATAATCATTAAAAACAAAATTCCAATTGCAACAAATGTTACAAGTATAATCCAGGTTAGATTAGTTCCCATTTCAAATGCTTTTATAATACTACCTATTCCTATTATAGGTGCAAAAAGAAGTGTTCTAAAAATCATTCCAAGAATACCTTGGATTTGGTTTATATCATTTGTTGAACGGGTTATAAGAGATGATCTTGAGTATTGATTTAATTCATGATTAGAGAATTTTAAAACTTTTTTATATAGTATTTCTCTTAAATCCCTACCATAACTTGAAGCAAATCGGGATGAGATAAATGATAAAAATAAGGTAGCCATAACAGATACTGTAACCATTATCATCATTTTAAATCCAATATCATATATAAGATTAAAATTAGCAGTTCTTATTCCATTATTTACTATAACCGCTGTATATGAAGGTAGACTTAAATCACAGTATGCTTGAATTAACAGTAATATTAAAATTAAGATTATATATCCAATCTTATTTTTCATTGGTTTTAATATTTCCATTAAAATCCCTTACCCTTGTTAATTCAAAAAAAAGAATTTTTATTTTTAACTGATAAATTTAATATTTAATTTAATGGTTCTCATTATTATTTTTAGCTATTTTACTAGGAGGCCATATTTTATCAAATTCTTGAAAACTCTCTGTTTCCAGTATATTTTTAAATATTCTCATATTCTTTTCATCCATATATTTTAGGTAATCATCTTTATATGGAGTCTTTAGTATTCTTTTAAATTCTATTTTAGAGAGATTATAGAATTCTTCTTTTACATCATCTCTCATACATTTCATAACCAGTCTAAATGCATCTATTCTGTAATTTATAAAATTTTCTCTATAATCAGAGTAATAGTCATTATTTATTATAAAATCAGCAAGTATTCTACCACTTGGTATAATGTCTAAGAATTTTTCATCACACTTACCTGTTATTGAATCTTCATGTACACGTCTTATGTAGTAGTGGTGTTTTATAATTGATATTCTCTCTGCTTGAAGCCAGGTTTTATAGAAAAAAGGATTATCTTCAAAGTATATTCTATATGGAAATCTAATATTATGTTTGTTTAAAAAGTCTCTTCTGTAAATTTTTTGACATGCACTTACAGGTAATTTAAAAAGGAAGTCTTTTGTATCATCTGAATTAAATACACGATTATAAAAAGTATCATTTAACTGGTTTAGATTAGACCAGTCATTTTCATGAAAGGTTCCATCATTATCATTATAATTGGTTGTTTGAAACATTGTTATATCTGTATTATATTTTTTAGCCCTACTATAGGATACTTCTAGGCACTCTTTTCTAATCCAGTCGTCACTATCAACAAAGGATATGTATTCTCCATGAGCAATATCAAGACCCTTATTTCTACTTGTTCCAAGGCCTAAGTTTTTATGATTGTCTATAATAATTATTCTATTATCATTTTTTTCATATTCCTTTAAAATATCCAGAGAGCTATCACTAGATCCGTCATTAATTAAAATAATCTCTAAATCTTCTAGACTTTGATTTACTATTGTATCTAAGGCCTTTTTAAGGTATTTTTCGCCGTTATATACAGATAGAATAACAGTTACTTTCGGATTTTCCATTCAAATCACTAATTAATATTAATAATATCCTGAAAATTTCTTGATTACTGGTATTTTACCTAATATTAATACGATTATCCAAGATAGTATAAATACACATACAACAGATATTATGTAAAATTTCACAGATCCTTTTGTTGTCCAATTCATTTTCTTTACAAACAGTGGAATAACTGTGTATATTAATGGGTGTTGAACTAAATACATTCCATAACT
Organism: uncultured Methanobrevibacter sp.; assembly: GCA_964418715.1. Classification (GTDB taxonomy): domain Archaea; phylum Methanobacteriota; class Methanobacteria; order Methanobacteriales; family Methanobacteriaceae; genus Methanarmilla. The sequence goes on from CAYQMW010000064.1 coordinate 6,080, forward strand.
AGCTCTACTAATTGATAAATTAAATTTCTTAATGGTATTTATCTCTAATAGTTTATAGAGAAATGTTTTTCTAGATTCATAAATTGTTTTAAAAAACATAAAAACTGATGTAACCTGTATTATCTGGAATACACTTAAATCTAGATAACTGTGGAAATCATTAGTAAAATGAATATTTCCAGTTTTTATTTTAATTATTGTGCTTATAATAAATAAAACAACTGATAATATTATTATCTTATATGGAGAAATGTTTATTTTTTTATTAAATAAGTAATATCCCAGGACTAGAAATGAAACTGGTGTATAGAAGAATGATATGTCTAATGCATATTTTATATTGAATATATGGCAGACCTGGCAAAAGATTGAAAATAATACAAAGACAGCTAAATAATATTTTATTTCTGTCTCATCTGAATATTGTATGAATTTATTTATTACTGGAACCGCCAGCAGTACTCCAACTATCATCCAGGAATACCAGTAATAATAGAGTATATGATCTGATGTTTTAGTAATATACAAAAGCAATGTAAAAAACAACAAAGGATATAATACTCTAACAAAACGATTTTTCAGATAATCTTTTAAAACTATCTCTTTATCTAAAAATAAGGCACCGGTTATCATTAAAAATAAGGGAACTGCAAATCTGAAAATCTGCTGAAAACTACCTACTTTATACCCAAATAATTTAACTTGCCCTAGTAGAGACAATCCATGTATGGCAATAACTGCAAATATTGCTATACATTTTAATGTATCTATGTAATCAATTCTTTTATTGACCATATAATCACTTAAACTTTAAAATCAATTAACTAATAATTAAAAAATAAGTTTTAATTCATATTTATTAATAATTAAAAAAAGTAAAGATTTAATTATAATTCAAAAGCAGAAATTGCTTGAATTATTTTTAAATCATCTTCAGGTTTTGCCTGAATTTGTAAACCAACAGGTATATCATCAACAGTACCTGCTTTAATGCTTGCTGCTGGAATACCTGCAAGGTTAGCTATAACTGTAAGTACATCATATGCATACATTTCCATAGGTTCAAGTTCATCTCCTATTTCATGTGGAAGTTTAGGTACAGTTGGACCTACAATTAAATCAACATCTTCTAACATTTTATTAATCTCATTTCTTATAAGAGACCTTGCTTGAAGTGCTTTTTTATAGAATTTTCCACTGTATTCTTGTTGTGATATGTATGAACCGATTTCAATTCTTCTTAAAACCTCTTCACCACAACTTTCTTCAATCCTATAACCATAATCTCTTCCATCATATTTTCTTGTAGCTGAGAAGAATTCAACATAATTAATTAAGTAGTAAGTTGGAAGACAAATGTCAATATAGTCAAAGTTAAGTTCTACCACTTCTGCACCAAGTGATACAAGTTTATCAATTGCTTCATCTACAACAGTATTGATTTTATCATCTGTTACTTCAATAAATTCTTTTACCTTAGCTATTTTCATACCTTCAAGTGGTTTTTCTTCTTCTTTAACTTTTAAAGCCACATCAGTAAAATTAGGTATTTCAGTATTTAATGTTGTACAGTCTTCCTCATCATAACCTGCAATAGTATCAAGTGCAAGGCTTAATCCATAAACATCACTACTCATTGGTCCGATTTGATCAAGACTCATAGATAAATCAAGTAAACCTTGTCTTGAAACTAGTCCATAAGTAGGTTTAAAACCTTCTATACCACAATGTGAAGATGGGTTTCTAATACTTCCACCGGTATCAGATCCTATTGCAATATCACACATTTCACCTGCAATTGCAGCTGCTCCTCCTCCTGAAGAACCTCCTACAATTCTTCCAGGTGCAGCTGGGTTATTACATACTCCATAATATGAAGTTTCAGTTGAACTTCCTGCTGCAAACTCATCCATATTGTTTATTCCTATGATTATTCCATCTGCAGCTTTAATTCTTTTTACAACTGTTGCATCATAACTGCCTATATAGTTTTCTAAGGTTTTACTTGCAGCTGAAATGGTTAAATCTTCAACATTTATATTTGCCTTAATACCGATAACAAGACCTGCAAGTGGTCCTAAATCTTCACCATTTGCAACTTTCTCATCAATTTCTTTAGCTTTTTTTATAGCTTCTTCTTTATTAAGTTCTATAAATGCATTAATTGATGGATTTTTCTCATCAATTACTTTTATATAATTGTTAACATTATCTAATGCTTTTAATTCTCCATTTTTTATTGCATTAGCTTTTTCTAATACATTCATTAAAACACCTATAATTTTAATTACTAGTTTTTAAATTTATAATTTTAAATTAATCATAATTTAATAATTTTTATAATAATATAATTTATATTTTCTAGATTTAAATATCTTATTAATTTTTAAGTATTTTTTTATATTTTTTAAATCTAATTTTTTTAATACTTTTATCTAAAAATATATTGTAGATTTTTTTATGATTTTTTTTTAAAATTTATATTTGATTTATTCTAAATTATTATTTGTAAAGGATTGATTTTATGAAAAGGAAAGCCATTGTTTTTGATAATTCAGGAACCTTACTTAAAAGGTATAAGATTATTAAAAATGTGAAAACTAATCAATTTATTCAGGATGTTAATTCACTTACTCTTATAGATAATTTAGATTGTGGTGCATTGGTTATTCTACAATTTAATACTAATTGTCTATTTAAGTTAGATCCTAAAACTACTATCTATGAATTATTATCTAAATATAATATAGAATTTACTGTAAGTTATAGTACATATGAAATTGACCAAACTAGTGTTTTAAATATTATAAAAGATGACAAATCTACAATTAGTGATATTACAGATGGTTTTGATCTTTTAAGAACCCAAGTTCCATCTATGGATATATGTAATGGTACAGCTCTTATTTTAGATTGTAAAAATCAGGAAATTCTTTATACTATTACATCTGCAGGTGTTTTATTTAACAATATTAAATATACTATTAATATTTTAAAAAATAGAGGATATGATATTTTTATTGCATCAGGAGATCGTAGTGCAGCTATTCAATATTTATCTAAAATATTTGATATTGACCCTTCCCATGGTTTTCCAACTGCAAGTCCAGATAGAAAAAAAGAGATTGTTAATTCTTTAAAAGATAAATATGATTTTGTTGCTATGGTTGGAGATGGTCAAAATGATTTTCTTGCTTTATCTGAGGCTGATATAGGTATACTTACACTTGCACAATCTCCATTAGAAACTGATAATCTTATTAAAGCTTCTGACTATATTATTACAGATGTTATTGAATTGTTAAATATATTAGATTAGCTTTTTTTAGAAAAAACAATTATTAATTGTGTCTCTTCTTATTTTTATTATAAGTTATAAGTTATAACTACTATTTTTTATAATTTTTTTTAAATAATTTTTTTATATTTTTTATTTCAATTTTTTATTATTCTATAATAGATTTTTTAATTAAATTTTTCTTAATTATAATAAGTAATTTAATTTTATAATTTTTTAAAATTTATTTAAAATTAGATATAATTTAAGTCTTTTAGAACTTCTTGAGTTTTTAATATTTTTTCATATGTGTTTAACTCTATTATTCCTCTTTTAACATATTTCATTAAATTTAAATCAAGGTTTCCTTCACCTAAAATTAGATGCTGATCTTTTATACCATCATTATCATTTATATGGAAATATTCAATATTTTTTAATTTAAAAAATTCTTCACATTCCTTACATGTATTTGCATGGCCTGTATCTATTGTAATTTTTGAATTTGTACTTTCCTGAATCATTTCAATTTCTTCAACTTTATTTCCTAAAAAATTAAATCTTTCAGGTAAGTTTTCAACAGATATTTTTACCTGTCCTGTTTCTTTTGCATAATCAATACATTTTCCAATAGAATTTATTGACAGTTCCAATGCAGCTTCACGTAGCCATTTATCTTTTCTTCCTACTTTTCCAGGATGTAAGGTTATTGCATTTGCTCCAATTTCATTTGCAATATCTATGGTTTCTTTGATTTGTCTAACTGATTCGGCTCTTATTCCATCATTAATACTTGCAATATTTAAATCAACATCAGGGCCATGAATATTTATCTCAACACCTTTTTTATTTAAATTTTCAATATAGCTATTATTCTTTTTTAGTCTGTATGCTGCATAGGGACCTTCAGATAAGATTTCTATCATAGAAAATCCATCATTAGTTGCAATTTCAAATACTTCATTTAATGGCTTATATAACATCGACAATGTAGAAAAACCAATCTCCATAATTTTACCCTTTATATTTTTTTAAAATTCTACAATATATTTTATATTATCTATTATCTAAAAAATCATCAATCAACCATGATGATATACTTATTTTGGATCTTCTTTCAATCTCATCTTTTTCAAACCATCTTGCTTTTAAAATCTCTTCTTCATCTACCTTAATCTCTCCACTTTCATATTCAGCAGTAAAACCAATCATTAAAGAGTTTGGAAATGGCCAGGATTGACTTGCAAAATACTTAATATTTTTAATATTTATCCCTACCTCTTCTTTTACCTCTCGTCGCACTGCCTCTTCAAGAGATTCACCAGCTTCTACAAAACCTGCAAGTATGGTGTAATTGTGAATTTTATAATAGCTATGATATGCCATAAGTAGTTTCTTTTCTTTTGTAATTGCTACGATTATAGCAGGTGCAATTCTTGTAAAGTTTATATGACCACAGTTAGGACATTTTAGCATCATTTCCTTATCATCCATTATATTATGAGTTCCACAAACACCACAATATTGATGATTTTTATACCAGTTTAATACCTGAACTGCTCGACCACCAATTAAAAAAATTTCCTCACTAGCAGCATATACATCTTTAAGATTGTAGAATTTTCTATTAGAACTATTTTTTAGATTTATAACAAAACAAGGATTATTTTTATATTCTCCTATATATAATTTAAAATCAATATTTAAATCACTCAAATTATTTATACTACAAAATGGAATTTCCATATCATCATTTAAGTATAATTCATCATTATAGAATATAAAATAATAAGAATTATCATCTGAGGTATAATT
>CAYQMW010000065.1:0-11123 GCA_964418715.1 uncultured Methanobrevibacter sp.
GATAATGTTGCTACAACTAGTGCAGGTGCTAATCTTGCTACAAGTCCTAGTGTAGATGGTGATGTTAATGCATTAGCATTTCAAAAACTTAGGCAGAACTATGCTGGAGGAGTAAACAATATTCCAAATACATCTTTCGCTCCAAATAATGCTCAAAATAGAAGGTCCTCTGGTTCTAAGGGTATTATTCCAAGGAAATATAGGGGAAGTGTTTTTTGGAATATTATTGAAATTTTCATTGCTTTATTCTGGATATATGGTGCATCAACAGGATACATGGTCCTTAGATTTACAGACAGTAGTGAAGCATTAATTGTTGTTGCAATTATTGTATTGGCTCATGGTGGTCTTTCATTGATTTCACACATGATGGATAAATAATATTAAATAATGATTTATTAAAATCTAGAGGTATAAAAATGTATGTCGGAAATGGTCAAGATGTTATTGACAATCTAATGGGCGTTCAGGCAAGTTGTCCTAATTGTGGTGCAACTTTGACTTTTGAAAGTGCTGCACGTCTTGCAAAAGATCATGGTGTTAGTGAAAATGCCATTATGTGTCATGATTGTCATAAAGTATTTAATGTAAATGTAACTCCTAATAAGATGACAATTTTAGGGGAGTTAACTCATTATAATTTTTCAGCTCAAAATACAAGTCAACAAAATACTGTTGTAACTCCAAATGTTCCTAATCAGAATAATCAGGCACAGTTTAATCAACAACAAACTCAATACAATAATATTCCACCACAACAACCACAGTTTAATAATGGTGGAGATAATATAAATTCTGTTTTAAAAATTCTTTTCTATAAAACTGATGTTGTCACTGGTTTGCCAAGATTGTCTAAAACAAAAGCAATATCATTTGTATGGTTTGCATTTTGGTTTATAATGGTTCTTGTAACAAATTATTCTGAATGGGGATTTCTTGAATTTTCTGATTTTCTTGCAGGTCTTTTTATAGGTTTGATTTTCACTGCACCAGTATTTATTATTGGTTGGGTCATCGGAAAACTTATTGATAGAAATTCTAAGAAAAAAGCTCAAATTGCTAATCAACAATATAATCAACAAGCTTTCAATCAACCAAATAATCAATATGGGGCTAATCAACAATTTAATGCTCCACCAGTAAATAATCAGGCAGTTAATACTCCTCCTGCATCACAAACAGCTCAGGGCACTGGTGTTGTAAGTCCTGAACCAGTTTTTAAAGAGGAGTCTAAGGTGGAAGCAAGTCCTGAACCTGTTGTTAAGGAAGAAGTTAAAGAGGAAGTCAGCACAAAACCTGCAGATGAGGATGAAACTACTCCTGATGATGCTGTTGAGGATAAACCTAAAACTGTGGTTATGCCTTCTTTTGCTGTTAAAGAAGAAGTTAAAGAGGAAGAAAAAGTTGAAACTCCAGTTGAGGAAGAATCTAAAGAGGAAGTCAGTACTGAACCTGTAGTTGAGGAAGAAGTTAAAGAAGAAGATGCTGAACCTGTTGTAGAAGAAGAACCTGCTGTTACTGAAGAAAGTGGTGAGAAATATTATGAAAAAGATAATATGGGTACTCGTCATGATACTGTTGAAAAGGCTAATGGATATTGGATGGGTGAAAGACCTCTTAAGGATGAGAAATATCCGTTTATATTATACCGATTCACAGATGCTCAGAAAGCTGAAGATGCATTACTAGAATTACCATTTATCCATAAAGCAAGTGATAGTGGTAATCTTATTTGTGATGATGTTTACATCTTCGGATGTTATAAAGTAGCTGAAAATAATTATGAAGCAATTGTTTGTGGAAAAGAATTAAAATTATCTGAATTTAAACAAGCAGAAGATGCTTTTAGTAAACATGGAGGTTCAAAAATTAACATTTTAGAACCTGAAGAGTCTTCAGATGCACAAGTATCCGATTCAAGTTCAGATGAAGGTAGTGAAAGTTCTGTTAAATTTAGAGAAAAATTCAATAGGGATCAATTTACCTATGAATGTTACGACGCAAACACTAAAAATGATGCAATGGAATTTCTTAAAACAAAAGAAGTTAATCAAAGGCTGTATTATATTTGTGTTTACACTCCAGAGGGAGATTTCGGTCGTGACATTGATGGAATATATCAGATGTAATTTTAAATTAAATTTAAAGAATATTTTCAATATTCTTTTTATTTTTAATTTTAAAAATTCTTAAAGTTCGGTGATAATATGGGGGAGCAAGAGAATATTGGAAGGGGATTCGATGAACCTGTACCTGCTGATACAAAAGACCTAGAAGATTCAAATGAACCTGTACCTACTGAAACTAATGATATGCAGGATTTGGATGAATCTGTGAATGCAGAAGAAGATGCTACTTCAGATACAAAGCAAGTTGAATCTGAGCAGACTACTGTTGTACGTGGTTTTGATCAGGATGAGGATCCCTCTGAAGATAATGATGATGGTGAAGTTAACCAATCCCTTGATGTAAACAGTGATGTAGATAAAGAAGCATGGTTTGAAAAATTAAATAAGGATAAACAAGAGGAAAAAACTACTCCTGAACCTGTTAAAGTTTCTGTTGAAACTGATGGTGAAGGAAATAATAAAGCAGAAAAAGATATTGAAATTGAAAAATATTTAGCATCAATTGGAAGGTCTCCAGATGTAAGGTCTGAAGATTATGATCCAAAATTAGTTAAATATGAAGATAAGCAGATTAAGGATTATAATGAATATGGTGTTATATTAAAAGATGCAGGAAAATATTATGGTATTATTGTTGCATTAATAATCGGTTTATTTTTAGCAATGGCTATATTCGGACAATATGTGTTAGGTTTAGTTATTGCATGTATCTTGATTTTCATTATGATAGTGCTGGTGGCAATATTAATTGGTGGATTTTGGGATACTATCCGATCATCAAGAAATATTGAACATAAACTGGTTTCTTCAATGTATGTAGTACCTCTTATAGCTATTTTTGCATATTTCTCATTAACCATTGGATTAATGCAGACATTAATGGCTATTGGTGTTCTTCTTGCAATTGGTGTTGTTGGTTTGGTAATTCTCTTTGTATGTAGTATTGGTAAGAAATAAAATTTATATAATTGATTTATTAAGGTAATATTTATTTATGGAGGTAATTTTATGATGGATGATGCTCAATTTGATGCATTGTATATGACTGCTCAAGGAAATTGTCCAGGTTGCGGTACTCCTTTGACTTTTAAGGATGCCGGTCAATTGGCTATGAGTCATGGTTTAAATGAAGTTGTTATGTGTCATAATTGTGGTAATGTTTATAAGATTAATTTGAAACCTCATGTTATGGAGTTTCCTCAGTTTGTACAAAAGGTACCTTTAAATTATGGTGGGTCAACTCCAAATATGGGTGCAAATAATGGATATGTTAGACCAAGTAGGGGTTTTAGTTTAGACCCTTTAAAGGAATTTTTCTCTACGTCAGATTTCAATGTAAAGAATGTTAAAACTGTAAAGATTATAACAGCAATTCTTGCTGTAGTGGCTGTATTTCTTTTAGTAACAAATGGATACTTCACTTTCTCATTAGATGGTATACTATGGATAATTGTAGATGCACTATCTATAATTGCAGCAGGTGCTTACTTAATTCCTCTATTGAAAAATGAGACTCCTGTAGATGATAAGGTGAAATGTCTTTCAGTTGCATTTACAGCAGCTTTCTTCTATTTGGAAGTTAATTATCTGTTTTTATTTGGATATACTGGATTGTGGGATCCTATTTTCTATGCTTTATGGGATTTTGATATAATAATATATGAGATTATTTATATTGCAATTGAATTATTGTTCTCAGCTGTTATAGGAGCAATTTTCTATTTTGTCTTTGATAGGTTCCTTATTGATAAAGTAAATCTTTAGACAATTTTAATTAAATGATGGTTTAAAACATTTTGTTTTAAACCTTTTTTTAATCTTTTTTTATTTTTTTATTCTTCTGTAATGCTTTCAACATACATTAAAGGATAGTTTAACTCTGGAATAAATTCAATACGAATTACAGCACATACATTATCTACTTTTGTGTATATTTTTATATCCAGCATATCTCCATTAAGGGAAGTATATTCAAAATCGCTTAATGCAGAATTTAACCTTTCTAAATCTATTTTTGCATCTACTTTTTCAATTGCAGGTTGAAGTTCAAGAGACTCTTTCATTGCTTTTTCTAAACTTGGAACTGATTGATTGTTAACAGGTGTTCCAATAAACTGGTGAAATAAAGCACCCATACTTATTGCACCTTCAAAGATAGCTCGCTCTCTTGAGCTTATATTTGAGAAATATTTTTCATTTACATCCATGTTTAACCTCCAAGTGTAAATATTTGATTTATAAATTCAATCTGTGATGTGAATTGATTAACTGGACCTGGTTGCAGGTAACAATATAATAAAAATGCCCAAATTATTATAACTGCCCCTAAAATGTATTTTTGTTCAGTTTTAGGATAAATAAAACTAAGTGCAATACCAAAAATTAAAAAACCAAATAAAATATAGAGTCCATTATTTTTTTGAGGATTTTCTTTTAAGAGAAAATTGTCTAGGGGGCCTTTGCTTGTAAGATTAGCTTCATAGATTAGTCTCTGGGACGTTGAACCAATTGGATGACAGGTAATTAAGCTTAAGGTTTGACTGTCATCTTGGGTATTTAAAGTATAATCTGCAGGAACAATTTTTGAATTATAAACTGTATAATTTAACTCTCCTATGCCTGGCCACTCTAGAGTAATAATGTCTCCAGTTTTCAGTTCATTTAAACGTAAAAAAGGTGATCCTAACATTGTTCTGTGTCCAAATATCAGAACATCTCCTTTAGTTGGCATGAATGAATGTTTATTATCATAATATACTCCTTGAGATACAGAATTATTATTTATTTTTTCATTCACTCCGATTTTATTAATTATTATAACTGGAGCATCTATATTATTTTCCACTGCAATTTTATTTGAATAATATGTAATTTCTGTTGCAGCATACAATCCAATTATTAAAAGAGCAATTATTAAAATAATTGTAGTCTTTTTCATTATATCACAATTAATTTTTCATAAGTTAAATTATTAGAATAGTTTTATTTAGAAATTATTTATTAGTCTATTTAATATTTATTTTAAAAAATATAAATTCAATAATTTAATTATATTTTTATTTTCTATACTATTTTTAATAAATATTTCTAGATTTTTGTCTATGAATAATCTGCTGATTATCTGAAATGATAGACTATATGGTTTATTTTAAAAGATTGTAAAGTTATCATTTTCATTTTTACCATTTCCACTTTCTTTTATTTCTTCTATCATCCAATCAGGCCCATCTTGTGTAGGGATGGTTAGAATTAGATTATTCATATTGTTTAAAGTATATTGAACATCTTCTCGTGGAATTTCAATTAATATTAAATATTCACAATTTAAATCTCCAAGATTTGATTCTCTTTCATATTCGGATAATTTTATACCATATTCATTTAAGGATTCTTCACTTAAATCACTGCTGTAATTATCTATTGCATATGTTTTAAGATCCTCTAAAACATCATCACTGTAGCTGTGAGAGTTATCAGCAGTGATGTTTCTATGAGCACTATTAAATGAGTATGTTTCACTCATCTCAGAATTAATTGTTCCACTTTCTTTAGATCTTATTATTGCAAGTACTCTACATCCACTTATTGATGTCGTTTCATTTAAATTTTGGCTAAGCTCACTATTAAAACCATATGTGCTCTGATTTGTTATATTGTTTGGTGGGGTATTATTATAAATCATAGAACTGTTTTCAATATTATTTCCATCATCACTTGTTTGGATTTCACTAGTGTTTATGCAGTAGATATCAATTTTACTACCTGTTGTAATAAGTCCGTCACATGCCTGAAGTCTTGAAACCTGTAGTGGCACTGCTACTGTATTAGGTTTTTCAAATTCAATATTTGAAAGAACATTACCATCATTATCTTGAACTATTGTTTTTGCCTCATCTATATTAATAATATTTTTCCGATTAGCCAGGACAGAACTTAGCATTACACGTCCTCCACTGTCTACACTTTCATTGATCTTTTTTAGATGATAATCTTTCCATTCTGTAGTTGCAGGTCTTAAAACATCAATCTTTTCAAGTTCCATTATGCTACTGCAATTATTAATTTCATCTTCTAAAAGAATAGCCTCCTTAGAACTGGTTAAGGGTCCTTTAAACAATAGGTTTACCTGGTCGAGTTTAGTATTTTTTTCTTTATTAAGCTCATTTAGTCCAGGTTCATAGATAAACAAGTAATAACTTCCTCCAATGATTATTAGAAAAAATACAATAAAAATTATTATTCCAATTTTATTTTTTTCATATTTTGTTAAATTAAAACCAAAACTACCTGTTTTCTCATATTCCTCAATTTTAGACGTAAATCTTTTAAGAAATGACTTATTTCCTTTTCTTTTTTCTTCTTTTAATCTAGGATAACTTAATTTGTTTATTTCTTCTTCACTTAAAACTTTATAATTTGATTTTTTATTTTTTATTTTTTCTTCATTTAAAAGAGTATGGTCTGTTTTGTTTTTAATTTGTGCTTTATTTATTTTAGATAGTCTTAAATCTTCTTCATTAAATGATTCACTTTTAAAATTATCTTGTCCATTTTGAAGAGAACTTTTTTCATTGTTTTTTAACAATCTACTTTTTGATGGTTTTGTAGGCCTTTTATAATTGTCCAGAAATTCTTCTTCTAGATAAGTTTCATAGTTAGAATGAGTGGTATTGTTGATGTATTCTCCATAATCTAATATTAGATTATCCTTTTCATTTTTATTGTCTCTATCTTCTCTAATTTGAAAAAAATCATTTAAGTATTTGATTATTTTAGATTTAGATATATATTTTTCTAAAAAACTCTCATCTTTTTCATCGTTAACAGGTTTCAGTGATCTAGGTGGTCTCCTCTTATTATTCATATTACCAAACCCTTTATATTAAAACAACATAAAAAGTGGTAAAAAAAGTAGTTAATTGAATTGTGGTAATATAATAAAATAAAATTAATAGAATAATTGGAATTAATCAATTAATTTGAGGGGTTTAATTAAAATATATTCCTTATTAAATAGTAGAATGTTATTAAAAGTAATATAACTGCTGGAATATTGGTGTTATTATATACTGGCCATTTAAATAACATTAATACAACCATAACAAGTGCAAAACCTAAAACTTTCATATTGGAAAATTTAGGATATTTTATATTACTTATCATAAGTAATGATACAATTATCATTATAATCATACTAATGTAAATATTGTAAAGTCCGCTTAAATAAAATGTAGCTAATATAAATCCAATTCCAGGAATTGGAAATCCAATAAATCCCTTATAATCAATTAAATCAGCTATTATATTATAACGGGTTAATCTTAATACTCCACAGATGACCATAAGTAAACTTATCAATATTATCGGAATTTCTAAATTTGCAGCAGATGTTTTACCAATCATATAAAATAATACTGCAGGAGCTGCACCAAATGAAACTGCATCAGATAAGGAATCAATATTTTTTCCAAAACCATATTCATCATTTCTACCAACTTTTCTAGCTGTCCATCCATCAATTGAGTCAAAAACTATTGCTAAAATAATAAATAGTGCCGCTACTTTAAGATTATTATTTATAGCAAATATTATGGATAAAAAACCTGAGCTTAAATTTAATAGTGAAATTATATCAGGTATGCCTAGGAAATGTCCTATGTTTGTTTTTTGTTCTTTCATATTGACTCCTTCTTTAATTTATTTTTAAATATTATATGATGTTTATTATTTAAAATTAAAATAATTTCCTATTTAATATTATTTTTCCATATCTTAAATTTTAGCTAATTTTTAAAAAATTTTTAGATTTAAAAATAATCTGATTTTAAAATAATTTTTTTATTTTAAATTCATATAATAATTGATTTTTAAAACATATTAAACTTAATAATTTTAATTTTTATTAGATGAAATATTGTAAAAATTTTTCTAAAAAATAAGAATGAATTTTAATAAATATTAGTATTTTCTTTTATTCAATTTTTAACTAATTATTTTATAAGTAATATTTTAATAAAAGATAATATTTTTAATAATTTTATTATCTATATAATATTATTTCTATAAATTACTAACTATAATTTATTATTATTTTAAATATTATTTAATTAATAATCTAAAATATTTTAATAATAAGAAATAAATATATATAGATTAAGAATATATTATAATTATATAATAGTTTATTATTCTTTGTATTTTTAATACTTTAATTATTATAAATTTGGTAATAACTTTAATGTTATTAAAATTGTCAAAATAACTGTAAAATTATTTGAGTGTATATGATGATTGAAGATAATATTCAAGCCTTAAGAGAAGCAGCTAGGATAGTTGATGATAAAGATGCTGTTGAAAAGACTCCTAGTAAGTTATGGTGTATAATGGCGGGAAATGATGCTTTAATTGATGATATAGCATATGATGCTATTTCTTCAAGAGATAAGGTAAAAATTCTCTTTCGTGAACACGTAACTTTAAAGGAGGATAAAGTCAGTAAAAAATTTGATTTTATTATGTTACACGGTATATCTTCTATTATTGAAAAATTCAGTTGTGATTGTAAAGAAGGTGGAGGGGCATTAATCCAAATTTCTCCATTTTATTTAAGTGAAAACCCTAATTTAATGGTTTTGGTTGGCCCTGAAGATATTGTCCGTAAAGTCGTTTCTGATATTGAAAGGGAACGAGTTCAATTCGGTATTTTATTAGATGATCAGACTACCGGTTATATTGAAACAGATATAAACACTAAATTACCAAAATTTTTAAAGAACACATTTGCTCCTTTATTTAAAATGAGTGATGTTGTTTTAAAAACAATTCTTGTATCCGTTGATAAGGATGAAGATGTTAAAAAAGTTCAAGAAATTACTGCATCAAATAAAATTTTTGTTATAGACTTTAAAGATATTGACATGGAGGCTTAATAAATGAGCATTTTTGGAAAAAATGATAATGAGGAGAAACCTCAACAAGCAGTTGTTCGTAATAGTTTAGGAATTGATTTAGGTACATTAAATACTGTAATTGCAAAACCATCAGGAGATAAATTTGATTTATACCAAATTCCATCTGTTGTTGCTGTTAAAAAAGATGACCATTCAGCTATTTTGGCAGTTGGTGAAGAAGCTAAAAGAATGTTGGGAAGAACTCCTGAAGATATTATTGCTGTTAGACCTCTTAAAAAAGGTGTTATAGAAAATATTATTCAAGCTCAATCCTTGCTTATAAGAGCAATTCAAATAGGTATTAATGATGGCGAATCTGTTGGAAGAATTGTTATTGGAATTCCTGGAGATTCCTCAGAAGTAGAAAAGAACGCAGCAGAAGAGATTGGTAGAAAAGCTGGTGCAAATGAAGTTATTGTTATTAGTGAAGGATTAGCTGCAGCTATTGGTGCAGGATTGCCTATTGCTGAACCACAAGGTATTATGATTATTGATGTAGGTGCAGGATCTACAGATTTAGTAGTTATTTCTTTAGGTGGAATAACTGATATTGAAACCGTTAGATACGGTGGAGACGATATTGATAATAGAATTGTTGATTTGATTGCTGAGAAATATAATGTTGCAATTGGTATACATGATGCAGAAAATGCAAAAATGGAAGTTGGTATGGTTCATTGTAGTGAAACCTTAGAAAACTTATCTGTAGAAGTTATAGGTAAATCATTAGAAACCAACAGGCCTAAAAAAGTCGTCATTGATTCAATGCTCATTGCAGATGCAGTTGAGCCTGTAATTCAAAGTATTATTGATGGATTAAACATAATCTTAGAAAGATTGTCTCCAGAATTAATTATGGGTATATATAAAAATACTGTTGCTGTTGGAGGAACTTCAAGATTACGTGGTCTTAAAGAAAGAATATATGATGAAATTGAAATTCCAATTACAATTTCAGATGACCCTATGACTGTTGTAGCTAAAGGTACAGCTATTGTTGCTGCAGAACCATTAGCTTTAGAACCAGAAGTTCGTCTTAGAGCTATGAAATAGATTTTTATAATCTATTTTTTATTTTTTTATAATTTTTTATAATATTTTATTTTAATTAATTATTAATTTAACATTATTTAATTTAATTTTATAAGCTTATTTGATTTTATTTAATTTTATTTAACTTTATTCACTTTTATTTAAATTCATTT
The DNA here is from genome assembly GCA_964418715.1 of uncultured Methanobrevibacter sp. Classification (GTDB taxonomy): domain Archaea; phylum Methanobacteriota; class Methanobacteria; order Methanobacteriales; family Methanobacteriaceae; genus Methanarmilla. The sequence continues at coordinate 10,285 of CAYQMW010000065.1, forward strand.
AAGTTAATTTAACTTTATTTAGTTTAATAATTAAATCATAATCTTTTATAGATTATAACTTTTTTTAAAGAATAAGATTTTACAAATGATATTTTAATTTTTAAGAAGTTTTAAGGTTTTTATATGGAAATAATGGGTGTTGATGAAGCAGGAAGAGGGCCTGTACTTGGGCCTATGGTAATTGGAGGAATAATCGTACCTGAAAGTAAAAATAAAATTCTTGAGAGAATGGGTGTTAAGGATTCTAAAAAAATTACTCCAAAAAGAAGAGCAATACTAGCACGTAAGTTATCAAAAATGTTTGAACATGATATGGTAATTATAACTGCAAAAGAAATAGATGCTCTTAGAGCTAAGGGGGTAAATCTTAATGATATTGAAAAAAGAGGTATGATTGAACTTATTAAAAAATTACAACCTGAACAGGTTATTATTGATGCTGTAGATGTTAAACCTACTCGTTTTCAAAATGAGGTTCAAGAAGCAGTAGGGGATCATATTAATGTAATTGCAGAACATAAGGCTGATGATAATCATATCCAAGTTGCAGCTGCTTCTATTATTGCTAAATTTAATAGGGATTTAATAGTTGAAAAAATTAATAAAAAATATATTAAGATGGGCGGTATTGGTTCTGGATATCCAAGTGACCCAACAACTAAGGAGTTTTTATCCAATTTCACATATGATGAACTTCCAGACTTTGTAAGGCGAAGTTGGGCTACAGTAGAAAAGATGAAAGATGATTGATTTTTCATTCATATGTTATTTTTACAAATTTATTTCAGTCGGATAAGACTCCCTGGGCCAGTTTCGTGCTGCCGGCAAAGGCGGTGCAT
>CAYQMW010000066.1:0-11049 GCA_964418715.1 uncultured Methanobrevibacter sp.
GAGAGAAACAGAAGAGACAGCTGTTGATCCTATAGATTATAACATGCATAATTGACATATTACAGTTTAATTGAAACAAATGATTTATCACTTCCTGAACATTATAAGAACTTTATAACTTTTTTAAACAAATAAACTACTAATTATTAATGATAAATAGCTAATAATAAGCTATATAAAATTTAAGTAAAAATTATAAAAAACATATTTACCTATAAAATAGTAATTAGATAGAATAATTATTTATTTTTAATTAACCATTAATAAATGTTATTATAAAATAAGTATTTTTAATAAAAAATATCAATAAATACTATCTAATTAATAGTATATTAATATTTTTGCACAAAAAAAATTATGCACTTTTGTCTAAAATTATACTGCTTTTTATAAACAAAATGAAAAAATATTAATAAAAAATAGAAATATGTATAAAAAAAATATATTTTAAATTTTTTAAAGATCCTGGAAAATAATAGTAAAAAATATTATAAAAATCATAAACAAAAATTACTGAAATTTTTAAAAAGTTTTAAAAATTAAAATTATTTAATAGTAAAAAATCATAAAAATAATTTTAAAGTTTATTTAAAAAAATTATATTAATTTCATTTGGAAAATTAAATAAAATTTAATTAACATTAATGTTTCTTTTAAGAAAAATTAAATATTAAAATTCATTTTGAAAAATTAATATTACAAAGTTGATTTAAAAAAAAAATTACAAAATTGATACTTATGAACATTGAATCAAATCTTAAAATAAAATATATTAATAAGGAATCTGCAGAGATTAGTTATAAAACATTGAATGTGGATAATGAAGGTTTTGTAAAATCAAAGTTGGATGGTAATACTATTGGCTTTGAAATAAATACTGATTCACTTGGAACATTTTTAAATACTGCAGATGATCTTATTGCAAACGAAATCCTAGTTGAAGAAATTCTTCAAAATTCAAAAAAATAAAACTAAAAAGTCAAGGCCAAATAATAAAAAACTAAAATTCAGCCCTCAATTAAATAAACAATAAAATATATTTTATATATCGTATATTAAAATATTATTAAACTATTTTTAATTAAAAAACTTATTATTATTAAAAAAATAGCTAAATAAACACTTGACGATTGTTTTTGAAAAACATTAAAATTATATATAATTATAAACATACTTATATAAATACTGAATGTATGAATACTTTATTTTTTAATAATTATTAAAAAATAATTTGAGCCTAAAAAAGGATGGAGTAAAAATTTATGAAATGTCATTATCATGAAGATAGAGAAAGTACAAATAACTGTGCTATCTGTGGAAAACCAATTTGTGCCGAATGTGGTATGGAGATTGGTGGAAATATATTGTGTAAAGAATGTGTAAATACTTTAATAAGTGATAGTTTATCTCAAAAAGTTTCACAAAAAGTACCTGCTCAAAGCCAAGAAGTAATTGAAGAAGCTCCGGCTAGACAAACTGTACCTGAACCAATTGAAGAAACTCCAATTACACAAACCACACCACAACAAGTCGAACAACCACAAAGCGCACCTCAACAAGTTCAAGAAACTCCTGTTAGACAAACTGTACCTGAACCAGTTCAAGAAACTCCAATTACACAAACCACACCACAACAAGTCGAACAACCACAAACCATACAAAGAACACCACAACAAGTCGAACAACCACAAACCATGCAAAGAACACCACAACAAGTCGAACAGGCTCAAACTATTCAAAGTGCACCTCAACAAGTTGAACAAGCTCAAACAATTCAAAATGAAAATGCAATAAGACAAGAATCTCCATCTATTTATACTGCAGAAAATACTCATTTTGATGAACAACATTCTCTTGAAGACAAATATGAAAAATATTTAGATGATCTTTATTTTGATGAACCTGAAAAACACGAACTTTCACTTAAAGAACAATTGGCTCTTGATAAAGATCTTGAAGAAATTGCTCCACTCCCAACCCCTGAGACATATGAAGAGGAAATTCCTACAAGAAGACCAAGAGAATGGGTTCCAGAGGAAGAAAGAAAAACTTCTGCTTCAAGAAGAAGACAATTCCATAGGGTTCCAAAACGTAATAGAAATAAAAAAGAACCTTTTGATACAGTAGATATTTTACTTACAATAGTACTTATAATTTTAATTTTACTTGTAGTATTCTATATAATATACTTATTTGTATTATCTGCTAGTTATCCAACTTTCATTGACGCTTTAACCGGATTATTTACAGATCCTGGAAAGTTATTTGGAAGTTTATTTGGTAGCCCAGTATAAAATTTAATTTATTTTTTTATTTTTCATAAATATTTTTTCTAATTTTTTTATTTTTTCCATATTATTGATTTTATTAATTCCTAATAAATTTTTATTAATTTTAATTAATTTTAATTAATTTTAATTAAATTTTTTTAAATTTTATTAATTCTTAATTAAATTACTTATTTTGAAAATTTAAGTATATTATCTGTTTAATATCAAAATTATTTTATTTTATTACAATATTTTCCAAAAAACTACTTTTATATTTATTAATATTAATCATAAAAAAAGCCTTGTCAAAAAAAAGCAATATGGAATAATAGAATAAGAAAAAAATTTTAAAAAAAGGCAATAACTTATAAAAAAAAAAAAAATCAAAAACTAAAAACAGAAAATTAAAAGAAAATTAGAAAGTTAAAAACAAGAATTTAAAAAAATAAATAATAATTAAAAAGAAAAAAGTGAAAGTAGAAAATCTATTCTTCTACTTCTTCTTCTGCTTCTTCAGCATCATTTGTTTTCTTTTCAAAAGTGTCAACAAATTGGACTTTATCTACATCCATGTTTTCCCAGATGTCTTTTGCTATTCTGAATCTAGCAAGGGTAACATCCATGTAAGGTTTTTGATCGAAGCGGGTAATTTCATCTAATGTAATATTTACAGTATTACCATCAAATTCAACTTCAGTTTTATCAATATCCATATTTGGATATCCATAATGTAATTGAATCATACTTTTAACTTTTTCATCATCATCTGCAACAATTTCTTCAACTTTAACATTGTAAGTAAGATGTTTACCTGCTAATTCATGGTTGAAATCAACTTTTACTCTTCCACCACTTACAGTTAAAACTTTACCGTTTTGACCTTCAGAGGTAATTCTCATACCAGGTACAGGTTTGAAACCTTGTTTTTTAAATTCTCTCATTGGGATTAATTGAATAAAGTTAGGATTTCTTTCTCCAAAACCATGTTCAGGATCTACATTTACTTCTTTTTCGTCTCCTTCATCTAATCCTACAATAGCTTCTTCAATAGCAGGTAATAAATGATTTCCACCAACGATTATTGGTATTGGAGTATATTCTTTATTTTCAACAGCAATTCCTGCTTCTTGTGCAACTTCTTCATAAGTTGTATCAAAAATATCTCCAGTTTCATCTATTTTTCCTGTAAAATTAATTTTAACGAAATCTCCATTTTCTATTGGCATAATATTAATCTCCTATTAGTTATTCTAGTTTTAAATTCATTTAGTGCATCTTCATTTTTATAATCTAAGATGCGTATAGTATAAGGATATTTTTCAATATAATTGAATATTATATCTTTACTAATATTAGCTTCCAATATGCTTAAAACCCTGTTTTTATAATTAGTGGAAAAACCATATGAAATAGATTCTGATAATTCTTCAATACTTTCAAAAGGTTTAACTTCACGGGTTTCAATTAATTTTGAAGCTAACTTATCATCAAATAAGTTTAAAGAGGATAATTGATCAAAAGATAAATTATTTACATTGTTCAAAATACTTTCCTCATCACGAATCATATGTAATGGCCCGTGATTTAATTCAACTTCTCTTTTTAAAACTGAAATTGTCTCCTCAGGCATCATATCCTGAACATTAGAAAAATTATTTTCTTCTACAGCTTTACGTATTAAAGTACCGCTTACACCTTCTATGCGGCGAACAAATATGAATTTGTCTTTAAAATCAAAGCCTAATTTTTTTAAAGATTTTGAAAAAGATACTATTACATAATTATCTTCTTCTAATTTATCTTTCATTATAACTTCATTAGTATCCATATCAATAATTTTATAAGGTTTAGGTGCAATTCCATGACCTAATCTTATACGGTTTAATATATCATCAAAACTTTCAAATGGATTATATCCTCGAGGAATAAAATCTGTATTTAAAGCTTGAAAGATTTTACACAAACATAAAGAGTATTGGCCTGAACCCATTATACCCATAGGAGGACCTTCAATAACAATATCTGCACCAACATTTACTGCAATTTCTGCTCTTGAACGTCTATGTAATATGTATGGTAGTCCTCTACCACTTCTCTCAAACAATCCAGGTACAATAGCTACAAAAAGACCGTCAGGTACTTTTTCTTTAGCTACTTTCATACAATGAAAATGACCATTATGTAAAGGATTGTATTCTGTAAAATCTGCTATTAAAGGTCTTGAAGATTTAGAATTATAATCATCACTTAAATCAGATATATTATTTGATTGTGATGCTTTATAATCACTAAAAAATGTCTTTCTGTCCTTTTGAATAATGTCTTTTACATAATCATTTGAAAGCATAATATTATATTATGAAATAATATTTATATAATATTCTATTAAAAGATTATGATATTTTTAAAAAAATTCATGAAAAATATAATGAAATAAAAAAATAAAATTTTCGAAAAAAAAATGCAAATAAATTTTGATAATCAAAATAGTAAAATTAAGAAAAAAATTAATTAAAAAAAATACAGAAATATTAATTAATTTTATAAAATAATTTTTGATTAATTAATAAATAGTTGAAAATCAAATAAAACAGTATTAAGAAAATTTAAGGTAATTTCTATGAACGATTTATTGCTTAAAAACTGTAAATTAATAGGTAAAACTGGCGAGTACAACATTAAAATTGAAGAGGGGAAAATAACTGATATATCAAAACTTACAGATAGTTCTAATGAAGTTATTAATGTAAAAGGACAGATTGTCCTACCTGGTTTAATTGATCCTCATGTACATTTTAGAGACCCTGGACTAACCTATAAAGAAAATATGAAAACAGGTTCTATGGCTGCTGCAAATGGTGGTTTTACAACCGTTATTGATATGCCAAATACTGTTCCTAAAACCAATACTTTAAAAGCTTATGAAGAAAAGCTAGAAATTTCCTCAAAAAAAAGTGTAATCAATACCTTAATTCATGCAGGAGCAAATAGCTTTAAAGACATGAGTGAAATTGCTAAACTAAACCCTATATCCTACAAGGTATTTACAGATTTAGAAAGTGATGAATCACTTGATGAGATTTTTTCAAATGTTTCAAAATTAGATCTTGAAAATCCATTAATAACCCTTCACTGTGAAGATGGAAAAATAGTAAATGATTCAACTGAAATGATGAAGGAAAAAGGAACGGACAAACCTATTGATTATGCTTATGCAAGACCATCTAAGGCAGAGGACATTGCAGTAAGAAAAGTAATTGATTTAGCTAAAAAATATAATATTAAAATACATATTTGTCATTTAAGTAGTAAAAAATCTTTAGAAATTGTGAAAAGTGAAATGAGTAAGATAGATATTAGTTATGAATTTACACCCCATCACTTACTACTTGATGCAAATGCATTTAACGTTTATGGAAACATAGTTAAAACCAATCCACCACTCAGATTAGAGGGTGAAAATTTAAGTATTCATGATGTAAATGAGAGTTCAATTATTGGTACTGATCATGCCCCACATAGTATTGATGAGAAAAATAATATAGTCTGGAACTCACCATCAGGAATGCCGAATATTGAAAATGTATTAAGTTTACTATTAACTGAAGTTAATGATAAGAGATTAGATTTAGAAATAATTCCTAAAATATTATCTGAAAACGCGGCTAGAAGATTTAATCTAAATGGAAAAGGTAAAATTCAAAAAGGATATGATGGAGATTTAACTGTAATAGATCTTAAAAAAGAAGGTCAGTTTAATGTAGATGAATTTTACACAAAAGGCAAATACTCACCATTTGATAAAATGAACTATAAAGGTAAGGCTACCATGACCATTGTAAATGGTAATGTAGTTATGGAAGATAATGTAGTTTATGATAATAAATGAATCACACCTTAAAATTAAAACAACACCTCCTCCTTTAATCCATTGCAAAAATATTGAAATTTATTTTAAAATGAGATGAATATAAAATATTTATAAAAAACTATTTTTAAAAGAAGTAAATAAATTATTTGAAAATAATTCTATAAAAAAAGAGTTTAAGAAAAATAATTGATTAAAATATATTAAAATATATTAAAAAAAGTTTAAAAAAAAAGAAAAAATAATTAGATGGAAATTCCATCTAATCGTGTGCTTATTTCATACATAAACCATCTTTTGGACATGCATCAATACATTGACCACAAAGGGTACAGAAACCAACAATAGGTAAGTTACCGTCTTCTTTAAGTTTCAACATACCATATGGACAAGCAGAGATACAATCTCCACATTGATCACATTTAGATGGGTTAGCAGAAATCCTATTTCTCATTACAGTCTCATCACCAATGGTTACTTCAAATTCATCTAAAATTAAAGCATCATTAGGACAAGCAGCTGCACATGCACCACACCTAGCACAACTAGCAAAGGATGATTCTTCATCACTTTCTACTTGTTCTGGTAATTTCATACCAGTTTTACTTACTACACGAATAGCTTCGGTAGGACAAGCAATTGCACATGCACCAGTGAAGTCACATTTTTCAACATCTCTAGCAATTCCTAAAGCATCAGCAGGACTTGCTTCACCATACTCTACTTCTAAAGCGATTGCATCAACAGGACATAATTGTTCACATAAACTACATGCTGCACAAACATCAGGGAGTTTTACAGATAATGTAGTGCCTTTAGTTTCAATGAAATCTCCAGGACATGCTTCAACACAAGTATTACATCCGATACATGCACCTTCATTGAGAGTAAATGATTTGATTTCTTTAGAACGTTTGGAAGGATATCTGTTTTCAGAAATAAAGACTGCATTCCAAGGACAAGTTTGAGCACATACACCACATTTAATACATTTGGTTTCATCAATTGCAATTGATTCGCCAACAGTATCTAAGGTGATTGCTTCAGCAGGACACTCGGAAACACAAGTTCCACAACCAACACAATCTTGGATGAATATAGGTCCAGTAATTTCAATATCTCTAACTGATGGTTCAACAACACCAGGGATACCAATAACATCCATAGGACAAATTTCTACACATTGTTTACACATTACACAGAAACCGTCAATAGGCATATTTTTAGCATCTTTTAATTCGAGAGTTTTAGGTGGACAAACATCTACACATTTAGGTTCTCCACCACATTTATCACAGCGAGCTGGATTATATGATATTCTTACTTGTGTATTACCTTCATCATCAACAGCTACTTCATCGACTGTTAGTGCACCATTTGGACAAATTTCAGCACATTTAGGTTCTCCACCACAAGTATCACAGAAAATAATTTGTTTTTCTCCTACTTGAATAGCAGATGAAGGACATGTACCTTCACAAGCTCCACATTTGATGCAGTCGTCTTGATTGACTACTATCATATATTCACACCTCTAGATTTTTTTAACTAAATTACCGTCGCTATCAATAACTTCTAAAGTTGAAAGTCTCATTTGACTATCCATACTGTGAGTAGCACAGGATAAACATGGGTCGTATGCTCTGATAACCATTTCCATTAAGTTGAAAATAGAATCGTCTACTTCAACACCAGGTTTAATGTAGTTTCTTGCTACTTGATCAATACCCATTTCCATTGCAGGGTTGTTTTGAATAGTTGCAACTACAATGTTTGCGTTAGTAATTAAACCATTATCATCAGTTTTATAATGGTGGATTAAAGTACCACGAGGAGCTTCTACAATACCTGCACCTTCTCCAGCAGTTCTTTCTAATTCATCAGGGAATTTTTTACCAGATAAATCTTCTTCTAATGCTGCAGCAGCACATTCTGCGGAAGCTAAGATTTCGATAAGTCTAGCCCAGTGGAATAATAAGGTTTCTTGAGCATATCCGAAAGTGTCACGGAATTCTTTTAATCTTTCTTGTGCAAGAGGAGCTTCTTTAGGCATACTGTCACAAACATTAATCCTTGATAAAGGAGCTACTCTGTAAATACCTTCAGGATAACCTAATTCTTTTATGTAAGGGAATTTTAACCAGGAGTAAGGTTTTACGTGTTCTGCAACAATGTCTTGATATTCTAAATTGTTGTATTCGTATTCAATATCTCCTTCTTTACCACAGATTCTTACATTACCATTATAAACATCCCAGACACCGTCTTTAACAAGACCACAGTGGCGAGTAGGAGCAAAGTTACCTAAATCTTTAACTAATTCAATGTTTTCTTCGAAAATAGGAATAGCTAAATCTAAAGTAGCTTGTGCTAATTCAACGTTGTCTTGAGCTCTTTTTAATAATTCTTTTTGTTTATCATCAGATAACTCAGTGGAGATTCCACCAGGAGTAGAGGAAGTAGGGTGAATAGGACGACCACCTATTTCTCTTACCATTTCTAATCCGTTTCTTCTCATATTAATTGCTTGTAAAGCAAGTTCTGGTTGATCTTTAATAATTTGGAAAACGTTTCTAGTTTTTCTGTTTGCGTTAGGAATGATTAAATCAGGAGCTGTGAGGAAGTAGAAAGAAAGTGCGTGGGAGTGCATGTATGAACCCCAGTTCATAATTTCTCTCATTCTGTAAGCGGTAGGTAAAATTTCATCATCATCGAATCCGTAAATTTGGTCAACAGCTTTAGCTGCAGCTAAATGGTGTTGTACATCACAGATACCACAAATCCTAGGAACTAAACGTGGTACTTCTTCTGCTGGCCTACCTTGTAAAAATTTCTCAAATCCTCTAAATTCCATAACATGTAATCTAGTTTCATCTACATTTCCTGCATCATCTAAAAGAACGGTAATTTTTGCGTGACCTTCAATACGTGTTACAGGTTCCATAGTTAGTTTTGCCATTCTATTTGCCTCCTTTTTGCATTTTCATTGGGACTAAAGCAGCTGGTAAAGTGTAAGTATAAAAAGTACCAACTAAATCATCTAATTGTCCTGCAACTTCTTCAGGATCTACAGTCTTATCATCGCCAACACGGTAATCTGAAGCAATCGCACTGATCATTTTTGCTCCAGCATCTACTATTTTTGCAGTAGGTCCGTAACATCCTCTACATGGGATAGCGATTCCAGGACATTCAGCACCACATAAGGATACGGTTGCAGGTCCCATACATACTAAACCTTGTGCAATTAAACACAAATCATCTTCAGGTTTACCGACTTCCATTTGTCTTTTAACAAAGTCCATAGCTAAACCTTCAGGTGGTTTTTCTCTAGGACAAACTTCACATAAGTTTGTAGTAGGTAATTCGATAGTTCCTCCTTTAAGTAAAGTTAATACAGCTTCTGCGACAACATCTGATCTTGGAGGACATCCAGGAATAATTAAATCTACATCAATAGCTTGTGGTAATGATCTTACCCTAGCTTCTAAGTGAGGTACTTCTTCATGAGGAATAATTCCTGCTTCGTTTGGTGTAGATACTGAGTTAATATATGCTTCAGTAGTTAATTCATCAACAGTGTGTAAGTTTCCAAGACCTGGAACACCACCATATACAGCACAAGTACCGAATGCAATAATTAAACCAGCTTTTTCTCTTAATACTTCAGCTAATTCTCTGTTTTCATCGTTTCTGATTCCACCTTCAATAATACAAACATCTAAATCAGGGATTTCATCATATTTTGTATCACATAAAACTGGACTGAATTCAAAATCAGCTAATTCTAAAATATCAATTAATGATTCGTGGAAATCTGCAATTGCTAAGTGACAACCAGAGCATCCACCTAACCACATGGTTCCAATTTTAATTTTTTATTCTGCCATTTTTGTACATCAACTTAATCCTCAATATGTTCTTTTAAAGGTGAAGGTCCTAAATCTTTAATTCTAGCAACCATCATTCTAACAGTATTTGCGAATTTTTCACCTTCAGATGCGGAAATCCAATCATGGTACAATCTTTCTCTTTCAATACCTAATTCTTCAATTAAGTTGTAGATTATTCTCATTCTTCTGTCTAATTTATAGTTTCCTGCATCATAGTGACAATCACCCATGTGACAACCTGCTACAATTACACCATCAGCACCTTCTCTGAATGCTTTTAATATAAATTGTGGGTCAATCCTACCAGAACACATTACACGAATAACCCTTATGTTAGGTGGGTATTGCATCCTAGCCGTACCAGCAGTATCTGCTCCTCCATAGGAACACCAGTTGCAACAAAACATTACAATTTTTACTTCTTCTGCCATAGAGTTTAACCTCCTCTACTATTAAAATTTTTTCAAATTATCTCTTAAAGTGTTTTTGAAGAGATATTTGATCTCTCTTTTTTTAAAACGTTTTAATTAATGGAAACATATTAATAAAATTTTTCAAAAAAAACTCAAAAATATATTTCATTAATATTTTCTTCGTACCTCAATGAGCTAGCTCAGCTTTACATTAATGTACTAATAAAATATTACTTCAAGATTTAATATAAAGGTTACTTGGAAATTAAAATCGAAATCTTTAAATATAATAAAAAGATTTTTAGGTAAACCAAAATATTTTTAAAAGATGCTTGAAAGCTTATATTAAAAATAAATAAAAAAATAATATTTAAAATTAATAAAAAAGACTATAAATTAAGTTTAATATGAAAGGAGGAATATTGATTATTCGTAAATATACAAACTAAAATTACAAATAATTAAAAAAAAATTAATTCCAAGAAAAAAAAATAAATAATTATGAATTGATCCAATAATAAAATTTTTGCATATTCATTTTTAAAAAAAGTGAGGGTGGGACACAAACTTACTTTTTTATATTTTTTTTTTCTGTTATTTATCCT
>CAYQMW010000067.1:0-10987 GCA_964418715.1 uncultured Methanobrevibacter sp.
CATTTTGAATATATAAAATATAAAATTGATTTAAAATAATTTAAAATAATTAAAATAATATTAAATTAAATTTTATTTTTAAATTTTAATTGTGAAAAAATTTTAAAATAAGTAAAAATTTTTAAAAAATACTAATAATAATTATATCATTTAAAATACAAAATAATATTACTAATCAATTATTAATTTAATCAATAAAAAATTTAATTTAAAATTATCCATTTTTAATCATTTTATAAAAACATAGGTAGGTTTATTATGATAACTGTTAAAGTACTGAGGTTTAATCCAAAAGAGGATACAAACCCCCATTATGAAAGTTATGAAATAGAAAAAACTAAACAGATGAAAGTTTTAGATGCATTAACTGCAATTAATAAAAAATATAATGAAGATATTAGTTTTAGAAGTTCCTGTAGAGCAGGCCAATGTGGTTCATGTAGTCTAAAAGTAAATGGTTATGGTACTCTTGCATGTAAAGCAGAAATTCAGGACAATGATATTATTGAACCCTTAGACTTACCTATTATTAAAGATTTAATTGTAGATAGAACTGAGTGTGACGGGAAAGTAAAAGACTTAAATCTTCAATTAAACAACCCTCAAACACATGAATTAAATCTTGAATTAAGTCCTGAAGAAACTGAAGATACAAGAAAAGTCAGAACTTGTATTGAATGTTATTCCTGTCTATCAAGTTGTCCTGTTATAAAAGAGTTTAAAGAAGATTATGCAGGACCTTACTTTATGAGATATTTGTCAAAATTTGAGTATGACCCTAGAAATGAAACTGATCGTTTAAAACAATTACTTGATGAAGGAGTATATGACTGTACCAGTTGTAGAAAATGTGAAGAAGTATGTCCTAAAAATATTAGCATTTATGGAAAAGCAATTGAAAAATTAAGAGCTATGCTTGTTGAAGGAGATTTAGGACCACTTGATGCACATAAAGCAATTAAGAAAAGTATTAATGAAACTAATCGTTCTGTTGGTTTTGATGAGGAAATCGGCAGTTTTATTGAAAAGGTTAATGAAGATAAAGAGGAAGGTAAAAAAGCTAATGTTGCATTATTTACTGGTTGTATGGTAGATTATAGACTTCCTCATGTTGGATATGCTCTACTTGATGTATGTAAGGCAAATAATATTGATATTGATGTTCCAGAAGGCCAAGTTTGCTGTGGATCTCCACTTTTAAGGACTGGACAAACTGATATAATAGAAAAATTAGCAAATATAAACAAAGAAATCTTTAAAGATTATGATACAATTGTTACAATCTGTGCAGGTTGTGGAGCAACCCTTAAAAATGATTATCCAAATTATGGCTTTACAGGCAATATTATGGACATAAGTGAATTTTTAGTAGATAAGCTTGATACAAGTAAAATGAAACCAGTTAATAAAACAGTTACCTGGCATGACCCATGCCACTTAATTAGAGGGCAAAATGTTAGCCAAGAGCCTCGAAAAATTATAGAAATGATTCCAGGCATTGAATTTAATGAACTTGAACACCCTGCCCAATGTTGTGGAGCAGGAGGAGGAGTAAAATCCGGAAAACCTGAAATTGCAATGTCTTTATCAAAAGATAGGGTGAGGGAAATTAAAGACAGTGGCGCTGAAACTGTTTTAAGCATTTGTCCATTTTGCCAACGTAATATTCAAGATGGATTAGATTTGGAAGGACTTGACAATATTAATGTTATAAATTTAATTGAACTACTTAAAGAAGCATATAGTCAAGATTAAACTAATTAACAAATAATTATTATATATAAAATTATAGTTTCTTAAATTTAGGTGGCATCATGGGAGATACAGCAACTGAAGAGGAAGTAATAGTCGAAACCACCCCAATTGTTGAAAGTGCAGAAGAAAGTGAAAACAAAGAAAAGGAAAGCAAGGCGTCAGAGCCTAAAACTAAAACCAGTGCAGTTTCAACAAAAAGAGGAATAGTTAAAAATGAAAAAAACTATTCTGAAGCTGCAAAAGAACTTAGAGAAAACCTTTATGTTGTTTTTGTTGAATGTGAAACTTCTGGAAATGTAGGTTTTCTAGCAAGAACCATGGCTAATTTTGGACTTAAAAATCTTGTTTTAATAAACCCATGTGAACTTAAAGATGATGCATATTACCAGTCAATGCATGCAAAAGAAATTGTTGAAAGTGCTGAAATATATGACACATTAGAACATTTCCTTGAAAGTAAAGGAATTGATTTTATAATAGGAAGTACAGGTACTCCTGGAGGAAGTTATAATCTTTCAAGAATACCAATTAAACCTGAAGAATTATCTATTAAAATGAATCCTAGCAATAAAATTGCAATATTATTTGGAAGAGAGGGAGATGGACTAACAAACAGTGAGATAGATAAATGTGATATTATTGTATCTATTCCAACAGATCCAAGCTATCCCATTATGAACATTACCCATGCAGCGGCAATTATCTTTTATGAAATATTTAAAAATAGAAATAGTTTTCCAAAAGAAGGTTTAGATGAAAGTACACATATAGAAAAAGAGTATCTTCTAAAAAGTATGGATGATGTAATAAGTAATTTAGATATTCCAGAACATAAAAAAAGAAATGGAAATAAAACATTTAAAAATATTGTTAACCGTGCATTCATTACAGGACGTGAATCCCATACCCTCATGGGAATTTTAAGACATATTAAAGAAGATTTGATTGATAAAAAATAAATAATTTTTTAAACATTAGTTAAAAAGAATAATACTTAGCAAAAAAAACTAAAAATTAATTACTGAATAAACAATAATGGTTATTTAATAAATAAGGAGTTGATAGAATGGATAAAAAGATATTTTATCTTCTAATAATAATAATCATAATTATCCCTATTTATGCATTAATTACTAAAAATACAATATTTCCACTTTCATTTATAGTCTTAATAGTAGGTGTGCCTATACTCTGCATGCTTTCAGAAAAATTTTCAACACGTAAAGTAAACTTTGATGAATTTTATATAATTTTAGATAATGAATTTAAAGGTAAATGGAAAGAAAAACCTTCAACCAAATTTATAGACTCTATAGATAAAGATGTGCCTGCTACCTTTTATACTGCAAACCATAGTGGAACTAAAAGACTTTATGGAGGTTCTGCAAGAAGCAGTATTATGCAGTATGATTATTATGAAGATGTAAAATTTTCCAATGAGGAAACTCTTGTTTTACTAAGATTTGACAATATTCAAGATGCTAATCTTGCAAAAGAAAATCTTATGAACCATTTTTCCATTAAAAATGAAAATAGATATATCACCAATGGAAATAAAGTTCTAATCTATTGGACAGGCAATTACATAAAAGAAATAAGATTTAAAAATTAAAATAATTAAATTAATTAAATAATTAAATTAATTATTAAATATATTTTTAAATTATGAAAATAAAAATTAATAATGTATGAAATTTTATAAAAATTTCTGTTTTTAAAAAAAATAATTTTATTTAGAGGACTATTATGGCCATATTAAGTGATGAAGACCTTAGAAAATATTTAGATGAAGGAAAAATTGTTATAGACCCGTTGATTGATGAAAAACAAATACAACCATCTTCCATTGATATGAGAATTGGAGATGAATTTAAAGTTTTTAAAGTTATTAGAAAACCATATATCGATCCTAAAGATGAAGAAGAAATTGCTTCATATATGGAATCTATGGTTGTAGATGAAGGTAAAGCATTTATTATACACCCAAATGAATTTGCACTTGCAACAACATATGAATATGTTAAAGTTCCAGAAGATTTAGTTGCACGTGTTGAAGGTCGTTCATCAATGGGCAGACTTGGAGTTACAATGCATGTAACTGCAGGATTTATTGATCCTGGCTTTGAAGGTAAAATCACTTTAGAAATATCCAATATTGGTGCAATGCCTGTAGCATTATATCCTGGCCAAAGAGTATGCCAACTTGTTTTTGAAACTATGACCAGTCCTGCAAAAAGACCCTATGGCCATCCAGATAGACAAAGTAAATATATGGGTCAAAAACGTCCTGAAAGTAGTCGTATAAAACAAGACTATGAATTAGAATAATAAAATTATTTTATTTTTTTAATTTTAGTATATTTTAAAATTTTAAGAAAAAATTAAAATTTCTAATTTTTTTTAAAAAAAAATATTATTAGATTATTTGCTATTTAATTAAAAATAACGATTATTGGAGTAATTATATGAATCATGAAAAAATGACTAATGTAAGTAGAAAAAGAGGTTTCTTATGGCCCTCCTATGAAATTTATTCAGGTGTTTCAGGATTTACCGATTACGGACCTCTTGGTGCAAGTTTAAAAAATAATATTATGCAAAAATGGAGAAAACAATATATTGTAGGTGAAGGATTTAGAGAAATAGAAGGACCTACAGTAATGCCTAAAGAAGTACTTAAAGCATCAGGACATGTTGATAACTTTACAGATCCAATGTGTAAATGTGAAGATTGTGGAGAAGTATTTAGAGCAGACCACATTATTGAAGAAGCAATCAGTCAAGATGTTGAAAGTTTACCTAATGAAAGACTAGATGAAATTGTAGAAGAAAACAATATTTGCTGTGTTGAATGTGGTGGAAAACTTTCTAAAATCTGGGACTATAATTTAATGTTTAAAACTCAAATTGGTGCAAAAGGAAATAAAGTCGGATATATGAGACCTGAAACTGCACAAGGAATATTCATTTTATTTAAAAGATTATCAAGATACTTTGGTGGAAGATTACCATTTGGTGTAGTTCAGCTTGGAAAAGCATACAGAAATGAAATCTCCCCAAGACAAGGAGTAATAAGGCTTAGAGAATTTACACAAGCAGAAGCTGAAATATTCTTAAATCCAAAAGATAAAAGCCATCCTAAATTTGATGAAGTTAAAGATGTTAAATTTAGATTATCTTCACAGGATGTTCAAATTAATGAAAAAGAAGAAATTGTTGTAACAGGACAAGTAGCATTAGACGAAGGTATCATATCAAGTGAAATGCTTATTTATCAATTATATCTTGCAAGGAAATTTTTACATGAGTTAGGAATTCCAGATGAGGCTTTAAGATTTAGACAACACCTTCCAGGAGAAATGGCTCATTATGCTCTTGACTGTTGGGATGTTGAATGTTTAACCGACAAATATGGATGGGTTGAAATTATAGGTATAGCAGATAGAGGAGATTATGATTTAAGTTCCCATACAGAAGAAAGTAATGAAGAGTTAAATGTTTACATTCCTTTCGATGAACCGAAAACTGTTAAAAAAACTGTTATAAAACCAAATATGGCTAAATTCGGACCATCATTTAAACAGGACAGTCCTAAAGTAAAAACATTTCTTGAAAATTTAAATGATGAAGAAATTCAAGAACTTAAAGCTGCAATTGAAAGTGAAGGTAAATACATTGTAAAATTAGATAAAGATTTAGAACTACTTGCAGAACATGTAAGTTTTGAAGAAGTTGAAGAAGAAGTTAAAGGTGAAAAGATTACACCTCATGTAATTGAACCATCATTTGGTATAGATCGTATAATGTACTGTACCTTATTACATTCATTTACTGAAACTGAGGAGAAAGATTATTTCAAATTTGAAAAATCCATTGCACCTATACAAATCAGTGTTTTCCCTCTTTTAAATAAAGAGCCGCTTACAGACATAGGATTTGAAATAACTGAGAGTTTAAGAAAACAAGGATTTAATGTAGATTACAGTACTGCTGGTTCTATTGGTAAAAGATATGCTAAATCTGATGAAATTGGTGTACCTCTTGCTATAACCATTGATTTTGAATCAGCTGAAAATGATGATGTTACTGTTAGATACAGAGACAGTGAAAAACAAGATAGAATTAAAATAGACGAGTTAAGTAATTTTGTTAATGAGTATTTTAGCAATAACTAATTATTTAATTCATTTTTTATTTTTATTATTTTTTTATTTTGTATTTTTTATTTTAAATGACCAATTTAAACCTCTTTTTTTAAAATTTTATTTTTTAAAAATATATTTGCTAATGATTTTTTTATTTTATTACATATTAAATGATTATTTTCTCGAATTTTTAATACCATGCTTTTATTTGAATTATCAACTAATAAAAATAGATAAATGGAAAATTATTAAAAATAAATAAAAATTAAATAAAATATATAAAAATAAAATAAATAATTATATATGTACTTAATTTTCATGTATTCATGTATTTTCATCTTCTAAATATTGGGATTGATTTAAACAACTTTCAAATAATTTTAAACCCCATTTTATTCCTTCACTTGATTTATCATAAAATATAACATCATTATCATAATTTCCATCAAGGTATGAGAGATTTAAACTCATAAAACTATCACCAACATTTAAGAAAAGATCAAAACTTACATCTGCAATATAAATTGCAGTTTTATCAGAAAATCGGATTGTGTTAAATTCCTCCCTATAATTATTCATAAGTTCTAAATATATATCTCTATTAAGAATTAAGTTTAGATTAAAAAAAGGATTTCTACTGACAAATTCATTTAAAATACTTACATGCTTTGAAGAACAAACTGATAAAACCATATTAAGTATTTTACATCCTCTGACCAATTCTTCATATATTTCAAAGGATTTTTCAGGATATGCATTATCATATTCATTTAAAATACCATTTTCAAGAAGATTTAAATCATAAAACAAGGAATTTGGAATGTCTTTTATAGAATGATTAGCCCAAAAACTAATCATATCCCCATCAGGTAAGGAATCTAAAAAATTCAGATAGTTTACAGAAATGATTTTACCTTCAGAACTTAAAGTATATTTATCCTCTTCATTCAATTCAAATATATTATTGTATTCAAAGAAATTTATAACATTAGAAACTGTTGATTGACAACTCCATTTGCGAAGTTCTTTAAAACTTTTAGGTTTTTCAATAACATCTAAAAATATTAAAGATTTAATTTTAGAATTTAATATAGCTTTCATTTTCTTATTAAAACCTGTCTTATCCATCATATCACCAATTAAAAAATTTAGACAATTCTAAAATAAAAACCATTAATATTAGAAGTAAAAAATAAATAAAATTATAAAACATTAATGAAAATTAATTGTATAAAATACCTGTTTCGACTAAAATAGAAAAATAATTAGTTAAAAATTAAAAGATGCATGTTTTAGCACCGAATTTGCTCTCAGCACTATCAAAACATTCTTCAAAAATAGATTTAGCCCAAAGCTTAGAATTCTCATCAGTTGAAATTAAAACATTATTTTTATCAAGATTACCGTTTTCAAAAAATAGATTTAATCCCATAACATAATCAGTTAAAAAAAGATTGAAATTAATTTTATCAGAGGTTGTTATAAGACGGAAAATTTTCTCATCAAAAGCATTCTGCAATATAGTCTTATCCATAGAATGCATAAATTTATATCTTAACTCTTCAGGGATAACTAAGGTTACAGGAATATGTCTTTCAAGTAAATTAGAAATTGAATTTATATAGATTTTATTAATCTCTGAAATTATAAAATTGAGAAATAAACTCCCATCCATAATA
Organism: uncultured Methanobrevibacter sp.; assembly: GCA_964418715.1. Classification (GTDB taxonomy): domain Archaea; phylum Methanobacteriota; class Methanobacteria; order Methanobacteriales; family Methanobacteriaceae; genus Methanarmilla. Next base: position 7,580 of record CAYQMW010000067.1, read on the forward strand.
TCTGAAACCATTTTCTCGAAAGCAAAAATATCTGTTCTTGGAAGTTCATATATTGATGCCTCCTTTAAACGAGAAATATGAACTAAACTTTCTTTAGGAATATCATTAATATTATGATTAATTAAAAAATATTCATAATTTGCAGTAACATCTATTGCTTCCTTTAATTGAAGAAGATTTAAAAATAGTATTTTTCCAAAATTTGAAATTGAATAGTTAGATCCAACTTTATAAATTAGGCCATTATTTCTTAAATATTTAATATTGTAATTTAAGCTAGGATAATTTAGGCCTGTATCTTGATGAAGAACTTTTAGTGAGGCATTATGTTCAGTTAATGATTTTAAAATTAGAAATTTATAATCAGCACTTGCCTTAGATATTACATTGAATACTTTTTTTGATTTGTCCATATATTTACTTTTAAAATTTTTAGAAATTGTGTTCTTATCAGCACTCATTTAAATCCCTTACCTGAATGAATTTAAATAAAAACCAATTATTAAAAGTAAATATAAAACTTATAAAACAGCCCTCCTTAAAAAAAGAAAACTTAACAGTAATCTAATTTTAAGTGTGAAAATGATTTTATTTTTTTAAAAAAAAAATAAACTAAAAAATTTTTTAAAAATTTTTATTAAACTTCTTTTGAAAAAAACTAAAAATAATTTTCAAATATTTAATAATTGTTAAAATAAGTATATAAACCTTATGGAGCCCTTATAGGATTTAAATTGTTTGTTGATTTTCGAACAGTTAGTATATATACAATCAAATATTAATTACTCTTTCAAATCAATAAGTAATAACCATTTGTAAATATAAAAACAGTTTGATTAAGTACGAACTAGAAAAATTAAAATAAAAGAATCTGGTAAAGTTAATCATGTTTTTTTAAAAAAAATTATAAAAAATTATAAAAAATTTAATAAAGTTTAATTATAAATGAAAATATGATTAATAATAAAAACATTGCAAATTGGTGAAAATATGATAGATACCCATACTCATTGCGATTCAAGAAGTAGTGAAGATTTTGAATTAATGTATACCTCAGGAATAGATACTGTAATTACTTGTGCATTTTATCCATATCGATTAATGAATGAAACAGTGTATCTAAATCATTTAGAGAGAATATTAAGATATGATACTAAAAGAGCTAGTGAATATGGTCTTGATTTAAAGGTAGCACTTGGAATCCATCCTGCAAACAGTGAGATTAATCCTGAGTTAATCTATGAAAATTTATATAAATACATTGAAAATAATGAAATTATTGCAATTGGAGAAATTGGTCTTGAAGATTTAACCGATAGTGAATATGAAATATTTAAACAACAATTAATAATAGCTGATGAGACTAATACAAAGGTTATAATCCACACACCACGAAAGAATAAAAAAGAAGTATTAGCTGAAATTAAAGAAGTGGTTAATGACAATATAAATCCCAAACTTGTTGTAATAGACCATATTAATAAAAATGTTATTGAAGAGGTAATTGATGATGAGTATACCTTAGGCCTTACTGTTCAACCACAAAAAATGGAAGTTAGTGAGGCAATAGAGATTTTAGATAAATATGGTTTTGATAACTTTTTATTAAATAGTGATATGAGCAATAAACCATCAGATCCTTTATCTGTTCCTAAAACTATCAGACAGCTTAAAAAACTTGGTTATAAAAAAAGTGAAATTAATAAAATTTCCTGTGAAAATGCTATTAAATTCTTTAATCTTTAAGAAGTATTGATAAAATAAGAAAAATAAGTAAATAAATATACTATTAATTAAAAAACCATAAAAAAAATTTATTAGTTAAAAAAAATTTATTTTCTAACTATATTAACTGACTCAGGAGCAATGAGAATTAAAGATTTATCCTTACTATTGTTAAGTAAAATTGCATGAGCATTATGTTGCTTTCTAAGAGCAGTAAGCATTTCTCCAGCTATCCTGTAGTCTCCACTTTCAGCTCTTTTTAACTCAGATAAATCCACAATTACAGGATTACGTGCTTGGACAACTTGGTCATATACATAATCCATATCATCAGTATCTCTTGGCCTAGTTAAGATTATATTATCTAAACTTTCTTGTGGAGTAATAGAATCTAAATCAAATGCATTATAATCGTAATCATAAGAATTATTTAAATCTGGAGATTGACCAGAGGAAAGGTCCCCATAACTAGGACGGCTAGTATTTCCCATATTATTTAAATCTCCTTCAAATCCTAAACTCCTTTTAATATTTCCAAAAAAACTCATTTTTTATTCTCCCCAAAATAATCCAAAATAACATCTAATAATCTAGAAGCTCCGCCATTACGCATATCAACTGCAGGCAAATTATATTTTTCTTCAAAATCTTCTAATGATAAATCATCTGCATTGTAAAGATTTAAAGAAAGAGCAATGACCTTTGTAGGTTCCATAGCTTCAATAGCCCTAATCTCAGTTTCAATACCTCTTGGTTCACGGTATGGGTGATTTGGCCTGTGTCCAACAATAACTGCGTCAGGATGTGCACCAACTAAAATTGAAGCAGATAAACCTCTTGGGTGAGGATTTCCATCTTCAGTTAAACTTGATTGTCCTTCAACAAAAATAAATTCCAGTTCTTCAGTTTCATCACAGTACTTAATAGCACCTAAAACTGCAGAAGGAACATCCATAACAGATAAACTTCCAGCTCTAAAATTAAAATCAGTAGGTGGTTCTAAACCCATTTCATCAGTGGATATAATGCTTATCTTCATTCCTCTTTTTCTTGCTTCTTCACCTAAAAGTCTAGTAGTGGTTCTTTTACCACATTCTTGTGAAGTTCCTCCAATATAAATAACCTTTGCCTTAGGAGTGTATGAAATCTTTGGTAAAACTTCAGTACATTTTTCTGGAGCTACACCCATAATTTTTTCAACAACATCTAACCTTGAATTAATTTCTTTAATTGTAACATTTTTTCTACGAGCAAATTTAGATAAAGCAAGGTTATCCCCAATGGATAATGATCTAAATGAACATATAACATTTTTTCCATGATCTATAGCTTGAACTGCATATTTAAGAGCTGAACTTTCAGCCATCTGAGCCAGCCAAGGATGTTCTGCCATCTGCAGTCCGTATTCCTGAAAACGCTGTTCTGAGGCCTGTCCCATGCCCCTCAGCCAGCGTGAGACAGGTGCTTCCAACACTTCCTGCTGCATTGAACGATCACTCCTCTGAAATATATCAGAACCGCAAGCTATTGTAGTCCTTGTGACCGCAAAACACAATATCCGTTCTGGTTCTTTCCTGGTCTTTTTTTCAACTGCGGCTTACTCATCATCTTCAGACCGCTCATCGCATTGCAAATTCCGAAAAAACGGAACGTCTATTCCGCACCAGCGGTGCGCTCAGTACG
>CAYQMW010000068.1:0-10741 GCA_964418715.1 uncultured Methanobrevibacter sp.
CTAGTACCATTAACACCAACACCAGAACCATTCAAGAAAACAACATTACCACCAGCATCTCTACCATTATTAATATAACCACCACGAACACGACAACCAACAAAATTACAGTCTTTTAAACTAATGTTTCCTGTAGCGTTTACATGTAATACTGAATAACTGTTTTTTCCACATCCAGTAAAGTTGACATTTGAAAGTTCAAAGTCTTTTACACTTGGTGCATATATTGCTGAACCGACAGCGCCATAGGTTGTGTTAATTAATTTGAGGTTTTTGATTGTAACACTTTTACCGCCAATAATATTAAATAAACGTGCAGTGTTCATTCCATTAAAGTATTTTCCATTACAATCAATAATGAGGTTTTTATCAATTACCACACCAGAGACATATGCACTGTCCAAACTTGGATTATATTTTATATTTTGGGTTAACTCTATGGTATCTCCGTCATGTGCATTATATACTAAACCTTGTATTAAGGTTAAACCAGACATGGTTACCCTAGTAGTATTAGTTGCATTAGCATATTCCACCTCACCAGCAAAGGTGAATACAAAGTACCATGCACCTGATCCATAGAACTTATTGATTTTAACTTGTCCATTATCATCAGTTGTGTTTTCTTCTGAATAGACTACTTCCTGAACAATACTTTCAATGTCTATTCTTACCTTTTTCCCTTTGAGGATATTGGACTGAGTGGATTGAGCTGTACCATTTACAATTACATAACTTGCAGCTTTTGCATTCCATATATTATCAAGTAAATTATTTCCACCGTATAAAGTTGCAACTACATCATAGGTTGCATTGGATACTTTTAAAATAGTTTTTTTAGCGGTGTTATTTGTAAATGCAATGTTTTCCACATTAAGATTACCGTTGTTATATATAGCAGAACCATAATCCGCGGTGTTTGAATCGAAAGTAGAGTTACCTATTGTAACACTTCCTCCATTACTGTATATAGCCCCACCGTTTGTAGCTTGACCGTTAAGTAATTTAGTATCGTTGATGATTAAATTACCATTATTATATATAATTCCTCCATTTACAGCCACACCAGATGATGTAAATGTTGAATTTCTTATATTTCCTGTACCTGCACTATTATATATGGATCCTCCATTGCCGGTTACAGTAAATGTATTAAAAGTAGTACCTGTAACTGTAAAAGTATTTAAATTATATATATCTGCACCATTAGTTGCATTGTTAAGTAAAAACATACTGTTTGCAACTACTAAATTACCATTGTTGTAAATGGCTGAACCATTATTTCCTTCAAATGTAACTCCCTCTGCACTTACACTACCTAGATTATATATTGCTCCACCTTGTGCAGCTTTACCATTTACAAGATTTACATTATTTAATGTTAACTGACCTGTACTTGTCACATTAAATATACGTGCCAAATTACTTCCACTAATGGTGAATCCTTCACCATTTAATACAATTGTCCTATTGACTATAATACCATTAATATAATCAGTATCATAACCACTTGTAAATACAATATTACCATCTAAAGTGACTATTCCTTCAAAATCATCACTTTCATTATCTATTAAATATTGTAAATATTTATAGGTACCCAAATCAGGAATTTCCGGATCTGTACCTTCTCCTCCTTCACCATCACCAAGTAGATTATTTGAGCGGGATGACGAAAGGGCGTTTGATTTACTACCTGAAGAACTCTGCTTCTTATCAGTAGTATTATTAAGTACTGTGCTTTTCACATCTTTAGATGTATCCACAGACGTACTAGTACTGACTTCATGTGTTACAACAGTAGATTCAAGACCCATGTCTGCATCATCACTGTCACTTACACTAATAGAGTCACTACTATTACCAGCAGCGGAGATTGCACCAATACTTATAAGCAATATTAAGCTAATGAGTAAAATCAAACTAAACATTTTCTTATTATTACTCAAATGCATAAATCTCTTCACCTCAATTAAGTATCCTCATTTTTTTATTTTCAAATTATTAAATCCTCGGACTCTAAGAATCCGTTTCTTATAGAATTATTACCAGACAGATTATTTTTTTTTTTTCGAGTATAAATAAAGGGCATTTTTATTTAGATTATTTAAAAATCTGCGTTCGTATAAGTAAATTTTAATATATCAATAAAAGGACAATTTTATTAATATAAGGGCAAATTCTATTTTTTTAATAATTCTAAATTATTTATTCATTTAAATGATACCATAAAGGATTAAAAAGAAGTTTTAAGTTTAAATGAAAAAAAGACAGAAAAAAAGAGTTATCATAAAGATAATTTATTATTTATTAACTTTGAATTTACTATTAATTTACTAATTATAATAATTGATTTGGATTTTTTGGATAATTTTAGATTAAAATCAATATTTCCACAGTAAAAATCTTGGATTAAATTAAATCTATGTACTATAAATCCAATACTTCATTAATTCATTAATAAATTAAATATTAATTAATTGTTAATAATTAACTACTATTAATGATTAATTTAGACCTAAACTAATACATACCATAGCAGGGAATTAATCCATTAATTCCCATAAAAATAACAAGCTTTAATCAATGACCCCTAATCATATAAAAGATCAGTACCCCAAAAAGATTTAAAAGTAATAATTAATACTTAAATCAAACATCAAAGCCAATAACGATGAATAATAGAATAATGGATAACGAATAAAAGATAATGGTTAAAAACAACCATAACCACCAGTAATACCCAATACAGACAATAAGTAATAATTCAGAAAAATAAGAAAAAATCCCACATAGATGTAAAAAATAAATCAAAGATTTATTTAAAACCGGAGTTTTAATTGTTCTTATTAATGATTATTACCAGTAATGCATTAAAATCAATATCTAAGTAAGAAAACTTATTATTGAATAATAATTAATGCCTGAATATTGAATATTGACCATTAACTATTAATGATTAAGTATTAATACCAACCTATGAATATTTATTGGTTAATTTGAATATACATTGATCAATGTTGTTTTATTAATTTATGGTAAATTAATAAATTAATTCAAAATAAAAGGATAAATATAAATATCTGACTATTAATTAATTGAAATTTAACTAATAGTTAACTAACTATTAGCCCTATTAATTAATTGACTATTAATTAACTGTATTATAATTAACTAATAGTTAATTAACTATTAGTTTTAACTAAATTAATTAATAGAAAATTATTAATTCATTAATCAAATATCAAATTTATAGTATCCACATTATTTTAAATTTAATCCCTATTAAGACTTATATTGTGAAATATTTTAGATAATAATCTAAAATCTATAAATCCTTATTAAATTATCATAAATATTTAATTATTATAATAAAATTCAAAATCAGCGTTTTATTAAAAGACTATTTTAAAAAATTTATGATACTTCCCCAAAACACCTGGAAAAATATTAAAATAATAACCTGTTGAATATGAATTTTAATATTGGAGTGTTTATACAACTTTATTTAGTCTGAAATTAGACCAAAATCGGTAATTTTTCCGTGTGGAACCCATTACCCGAGAAAATACCATTATTTTTTAAATTAGTTTTAATATTATGTATAAATAATTTATTTTAATTTAAATTAAAATAAATCTAATTTTTTGCCCTTTTTACTTTATACTCATTACTAATTTTTAATATATCATAATCTGAATAATAATTTAAATAATACTATATTAATTTTAATAATATATAAATATGCTAGTTTTGATTTTCAGACAACTTAAACAATAAAAGGAACGATATGTACAGATTTTGAAAAAAACTAAATAAAATATGATTTAAAAGTTTAAAAAATAATAATTTGTTCAGATATTGAAAATACTTGTCATATATTTTTTACATCTTATTAAAGCAAAATCAGTCCCCATCAGGAGTCATAAAAATAATATTATCAGTTCCAAAACTAAAAATTAAAAAAAATTTATACATAATAAAATATACACCTTATATAAACCCTCATAATATAAAAATAATACCGTATAAAGATTAATTTAAATTAAAATAAATATTTTTCCAGAATTAATATTGAACTTTGATTAAAAAATTGATAAAAAAGTTGATCTTTTATCTAAATTGTAAAATAATAGCAAAAGAGAAATTTCTAAAATAAAAAATTGAAATAAATGAAAATAAATAAGAATAGGTTAAACATTTATCTAATAGCAAATAGAACTTTAAAATACTAATAATAAATATATACAAATTTATATAAAATTTATAAAATAATATAATCAGCAAATATATAACAGAAATAAAATTATCAGATAAAAGGAAAATTACTGATTTTTAAGTGAAAAATAAAAATTGAAGAAAATGGCCTAAATTGACAACTTGATGTATATGAAATTATCCAAATTTCATAGTTTTGATAGGCCCCTAATTTCCATAATTAAAGAGGTGATGAAAAAATATTTCCCCTAAATAAATTGATATATTGAAGTGAAAAAGAGTGAAAAATAGTCAAAACAAGATGTGAAAATTTAAAAATAAAATAAAATTAGAAAAAAATAGCAATTGATAATTTCAAGATTAAAATTATATCTTATATAGATCATTATTAAATTTGGTCAAAAATTTTTTAACAAGAGCAAGTGAAGAAAAAAATATTCTGCAGATTAAAATTTATAATATTTCCCTTGTTAAAATTATAAACTTGAAATATATATTAACAAAAAACCTGATGATAAGAATTATGATAAAATAAATAGACTAAAACTAATAAAAATAATCGCATAATAAAAAATAAGAGTTACCAAATGATATGAATTAAAATCAATATAAAAATAAGTTTAAAAATCAATATCAATATTGCGGAGATATACTCCACAATATTCCCAAACGATATTGATTAACTATCTAAATTAAGAGTTTTAACTCCATATTTTATTTATATTTTTATTATATTTATACTTTTTTTAATTATTTAAATTGTGAGATGTGTACTTTATATGAGTAAAACAGAACTCAACACTTGGGATTATTGAAAGAAAAACCCATATAACTGTTTTTTCTCACAATTTAAACGGAGGCATTATATGCTCATAACATATTTAAAAATACTAACACAAACATTATGACAATCTGCCATAATATGCTAGCATTTAAAAATATAAATATTCTAACCTTAATTAGAATAAGCACAATACACCCCCATAATTTAGATAGCTGCCTTTTTGATATGTCCATAATAAAAAAAGACATATTGAGGCAATAGTATAACCTAGGATAATATCACCTCCAAGACTGTTTAGTTCTGTTTTAAACCAACATGAATATAAAATATATGTTCTTCTCTATGTAATTATTAAATCCCTCCTGTTTTATGACAATACTTTATAGATTAAATAACGATAAAAAAAAAATCATATTATAATCATTGTATAAAATTAAAATAATAAATTAAATGATACATACTGACCAAATAATATTTTAATATATTTAATTTATCAATACTAGAATATTAACCTTTTATATTTAAATTTAAAAACATTTAATCAATTAAATATATTCTCACTATTGAAATCATTTCCAAATTTTAATCAAAATAAAAAAAAATAGAACATGGTTAAAATTATAACTAAAAATAAGATCAAAAAATAAATAATTTAGAAAAAATTACTCCATTATTAAAAAAAAAAAAAAAAAAATAAAATTAAATAAAAAATGATTAAACAAATAAAATTAAATAAATAATAAATTAAATAGACCCTATAAGTTTAATACTAAAAAAAGTTATTAAATAATATTAAAATTAAAATCAAAGCAAAAATCAGTTTAAAAATCAATATCAATATTGCAGAGATATACTCCACAATATTCACACGCGATATTGATTACCTACTAAGAAAAGAGTTTTAAACTCTATTTTTTATTTATATTTTTATTATATTTATACTTTTTTAATTATTTAAATTGTGAGATGTGTACTTTATATGAGTAAAACAGAACCAAATAACCAAGTTGTTGAAAAAACCCATATAAGCATTTTTATCGCAATATAAACGGAAGCATTGAATACTTACATCATATTTAAAAATACTGTATTGGGGAAATGAAAAAAGAAAAACTAAATTATCATAATAAAACCAGTATGATTATTAAAAATAGCTAATTTAATAGATAAACGATTAATAAGTTTAATTAATTGAAAAATATAATGGAATGTGCAGAAAGATACAATAATAAGTGTTAAAATAGTAAGAAAAGTAAAAATAGTAAAAATAGAAAAAGGAAAAATAATTAAAGAATAATTATTTTCAAAAACTCTACTTGAAAAATAATATAAAAAAATAAGTTTAATTTAAAACTTAAATGAATTTAACTTAAGAGTTAACAATTAAATAAATTAATAAATAACTATCAATCAAACTTATTTTAAAATTATATTACTAATATTGTGCTGTCTATTTGCAAGAAGTTTAGCCCTTTCAATATTAGCTCCACCTTTACCAATAGCAATACGTTTATTAGTATTATCTGCAGTAACAGTAGCAACAGCTTCTCCAGATTCTTTTTTAAGAACTTTAATAGATTGGAGTTCTGCAGGAGCAAGGAGATTTTTAATAAAAACAGTTGGATCATCACTGTGTTCTACAATTTCAACACCTTTATCAACTGCTCTTTTAACTTTATTTACAGTACTTCCTCCTTTACCAATAGCTAAACCCATGTCACCATTTTTGACAACAAAAGTAACTTTAGCATGACCCTCATCAATAATACAGTCACGAACCATAGCCCCAGTCATACTTTCAAATAATGCAATATATCTAATTTCGTTAGAATTAAATTTAATAGACACTAAAATCTACCCCATTACTTCTAGTATAGTAGAATCTCCTGGATCGTTAACAACTAATGTAGCTACAGTAAATGGTTTACCACATACAGATCCGAGATTTACACTGGTACCATCATACACATAGTAAGGAACATTAGAAAGTTTAGAATAGTATTCTACATCTTCAATAATATCTTTAGGACTGTTTTTTGCAACAATAACAAGTTGACCTTTTCCTAATTTTAAAGATTGAATTGATTTTTCAGAGCCGAGAATTACATCACCTGTATCTACTGCTACCCTGATTGCTCTATCTACGTCCATCATCTGCCTCCTTTAATAATTTTTATTTTTTAATTTTAATTAGTTTATATTATAAACTAATTGTAACAGAGTCTAATTAGAGTCTGTAAAACTATTTAAATTTTTAAATAGCTGTTAAATGGATAAAATACTTCTTTACGATTAGTAAAAACTTACAGGTAGAAATATACAATATATTCTGGAAGAATTTTATCCTTTAAGATTTTGCAAAACCATTAATTAAATAATCAGTTTCACATCTGAAAATAATAAAAAAATAATACAATAAAAGATTATATTACATCATTAATAAATGTATATGAAAATCTAATATGTATTATGCAATTTTATAAGAACTTTAATTTAATTTAAGATTAAAAAAATAAAATATTAGTTAATAATTAAAAATAAATTACAATTCATCATTATTTATTAAATTATAATTAAATTATAATAAATTATTAATTAAATTATTAACCTAATACATACTTTTTGCTCTTTCTTTTTCAAGCTCTTTTAAAGTCTTTTTAGCTTTAGTCCTGTTGGATTTTGTAGTAGACTCATCTTGTGATTTGTCCATAACAATATCAACAGAACCGGTACCTAATGGTATAGGTTGACCTACAATAATGTTTTCAATAACACCAGTAAGTTTATCAGTTTCACCACGAATACTTGCAGTTAAAAGGTGTTTACCAGTTTCCTCAAATGCTGCACGAGCAAGTACAGAAGATTTTTCTCCACCAATACCATGACGACCAATAGATTTAACTAATCCTTCAGAGGTCATCATATCAGCTACAAGCATAATGTGTCTAATATCCACAGATAAACCTTGTTCTGATAAGGTTCTTAAAGCTTCATTGATTATAGCATTACGTGCTGCTTCAATACCTAAAACAGTGTAGATTTCATAAATATTGTTAGTTGTAGTTCTAACATTATCAATCCCATCTATTTTAAGGATTTCTTTTAAGTTTGAACCTTCTGTATGTATAATCCATTCATCTTCTTTTCTGATAATAACCTTACCAATATTTTTTAAACCACTGATTTGTGTGTCTCTTACTTTATCAGCGAGAAGACGTAAATCACGGATTGATTTATTTCCGGAACCATTTGATTGACTTTTTTGTTTTTTCTCAGTGGAAAAGGTAAATTTATTATCGTCGATTTTAACCTGACCTTTATGTACACTTTCAATTTTCTCAACTACATCTTCATAGTCAAGACGTTTTTCTACTAATTTATCTTTATTGATAACTACTTCAACTTTATTTTCAGCATAATCCATTTTAAAGTCATCAAGAACATCGTTAATTGTAGATTTACCAATTCGGTTTGCTAATTTACGTACAAATTCTTCATTCTGATTTGGAGCCATATCTGTTTCAGGGTCTACCTCATCAGACAAATATATATCCATTGTAGGTGTTGAGATTGTTTTTCTTGCATCTACAATTTCAATAAGACGTGGTAAACCTAATGTTACGTTTAACTCTGCTACCCCTGCATAGTGAAAAGTACGCATGGTCATCTGAGTACCAGGTTCTCCAACAGATTGTGCTGCAACAGTACCTACAGCTTCACCTGATTGAACAAATGATCTTTTATATGCTTCTTGTACTTTATCAATTAAAGTATCAAGCTCATCATCTGTCAAATCTCTTCTTACATATGCACTTGCAATCTCTTCAACATAACTTGGAGGAAATTCAATGCCTTTCTCATCAAGTACATCTTCAACTTTTATTATTACATCTTCCATTGTTAATTCAGCCATAATAATTCCTCCTATTTTTTAACCCTCATTTGATCAATAAGTTTATCAAGATTTGCTACATGACCATAATCACTTTTAGCAGGATCTACACCATCTTCACCGAATAATGTTTGTATAACCATACCACGATTATCTGTAACAAGTCCGTTAGATTTAACTTTTAAATCTTCAAGTGCGTTTACAAGTCTTCTTTGCATATAACCAGATTGTGCTGTACGAATAGCTGTATCGACCAATCCTTCTCTTCCTCCCATAGCGTGGAAGTAGAATTCAATAGGGTCAAGTCCTCCTTTATATGAAGAGTGTACAAATCCTTTTGCTTTTGCACCTAATTCGTTTTTCCTAAAGTGAGGAAGTGTACGTTCAGAGTATCCTCTGTGAATACGACCACCACGAACAGATTGTTGTCCTACACAAGCAGTAATCTGAGTTAAGTTTAACATACTAGCCCTTGCACCAGTTCTTGCCATTACAACAGAATGGTTTGTCATATCAAAGTAACTTTCTGCAATTTCCCCAGATTTATCCCTTGCTTCACCAAGAACCTGCATAATTTTCATCTCAAGAGTTTCTTCTAAGCTTCTTCCAGGTAATGCTTCAAGTTCTTCATTTTCATATGCTTTAACAAGTTGATCTACTTTTTCTTCTGCTTTAAGCAAATGTTCTTTAATACGTTCTTGTGCTTCATCAGGAATTTCCTCATCGTTTGTACTTGTGGTAATTCAGGTTTTCATGATTCCACAAATAGACATATCAGTAGACCTGTCAAGGAAAGTTTTAGCTGCAGATGGACCATATTCTTTTGTAATGGTATCTAAAATATTTCCACTAAATGATCCATATGCTTTCTCATCAATAGCACCGTAAATAAGTTCACCATCTTCGATTACAACATATGCATTGTTTTCACAATTCTCTTTTAGACAGACATCACATTTTTGACAGACTTCACCACGATAGGTCATGTTCAAATCATCTGGTAAAAGTAATGAGAACAATTCTTTACCTGTCCAGTCTTCATGTGCTTTACGTTTTGCCATTACTTTCTCTTTTTTTACCTTAGATAAGATTCCAAGTAAGTGAGATTTACGTATGACCTGGAAAGCCTGTTCTTCTGTAAAGACTGATCCGTCTCTGGTAAGTAAGTATCCTCCGGAAATGTGATCGTGAATAGCTCCAATAATCGGTCCTCCAAACCTTGGAGATAAGATATGTTCCTGTACCCTCATAAGGGATTTAGCTTCTGCTCTTGCCTCATCAGTTTGGAAAATGTGCATGTTCATTTCGTCTCCATCGAAATCTGCATTATATGGAGGACATACACATAAGTTTAAACGGAATGTCTTATATGGAAGAACTTTTACCTCATGTGCCATCATACTCATTCTGTGAAGTGAAGGCTGACGGTTAAAGAGTACCATATCACCGTCATGAAGGTGACGTTCTACAATAAATCCTGGTTCTAACTGTTCTAAGATTTTGTCTTTAGTCTCTTCATAAATTCTGATTTTCCTACCGTCAAGTCTTATAACATAGTTAGCACCTGGATGTTTATCTGGTCCGTTTTGAATGTATTCTCTCATCTCATCAATATTCCATTCATTAACATAGGTTGGAACTGTAACTTCTTTTGCAATCATTTCAGGTACACCAACTTCATTAATGGAAATGTTTGGGTCAGGAGAGATAACAGTACGAGCAGAGAAATTAACCCTTTTACCTGAAAGGTTACTTCTAAACCTTCCCTCTTTACCTTTAAGTCTTTGTGCTAAGGTTTTAAGAGGTCTTCCAGATCTGTGTCTTGCAGGAGGTACACCTGATGCTTC
>CAYQMW010000069.1:0-10717 GCA_964418715.1 uncultured Methanobrevibacter sp.
TCATTAATCTGGTAATGTATCCAGCAATTTTATTTCTTAAATGTTTAGTACTGACAGTAGAATATTCAGATACTAATTTTTTATTAGTTTCAAAATCAGTAGTAAAATCACCGTGAGTTTCAATAAGTTCTTTTGATATACGCTTAACAAATGTAGTTCTTATATTTCCCATAATCATTCCTCCATATTTTTTAAAAGTAAAATTATATTATTCTAAATCATCTAAGATATGTTTTTGTCTATCTTTACTTAAATCAGCTAATAATTTCATGATTTGATTTAATTTTTCTTCATCAAGTTTTTTTTCATTAGCTAAAGTTTGAGCATTCTTATAGACAATTTTTTCTCTATTTTCATCATAGATATCCATATCTAAATAAGTTTTAGCTTTAACGATATTTTCTGCAAGAGAAGTTCTCTCATGAATTATATCAATTAAATCATTATCAAGTTTGTCAATTTTTTCTCTAGAATAATTAAGGACTTGTAGAGCTTCTTCTTCACTTTTGAACAATTTTTCCTTATTTTCTTCCAACATGAAAAAATCTCCAAAAAATTGTAATAATTATAATAATAAGATATTGTATTTTTATATATTTAAATATATGGTATTTTTCAGGTCTTTTAAATAAAAATTATTAATAAAATTTAATTTAAATTCTTCATTCCAAATATCAATAATAAGAACAATTATTGAATGTAAGGATAATTAATGAAAATAAGAAAAGAATGAGACTGAAATAACTGAAATAATAATTTAATAAAAATAAGAAAATTAAAAAATAAATAAAATAAAAAAAGTAAAAAAAATAAAAAAATTTAGTCTGAATTTTGATCCATATTACTTTCTACATCACTTGATTGAGTATTAGATGCAACTTCACTAGATTGGGAACTTTCTCCACTACTAGATTCTGTGTTACTATTATCTAAATTTGATGTATCTACTTCACCGGAATCAATAACATTATCTTTATCAGGATTTTTAGTTTTGTCCACATTAGATGATGAGTCAGGTATATTTCCTTTATTACTATGTATAGTTATACTATCAGGAACTTCATCAAGATCATCGAACTCTAAAACCATTTTACCGTTTTTCCAATTAGCATTTTTAATAACTAAGTTATTTGCTCTTAATATAGCTACGAAATCTTTGTAACTAAGAGTTCCATTCATGTATTGGGAGTATAAATTAATATACAAACGGTAAACATAATCACCATCATCATAATCATTATTATAATTGTTATAATTATAATCATTATAACTGTTATAACTGTTATGACTTCTGTGGTAATTATTATAGCTAGATTTGTATGAATTCAATGAAGCTTTATAACTATTATAAGCTTTAAGGTAATTTAAGGATTTTTGAGAACTTAAAGTATTTAAGTTTTTAGATTTTCCAGAATAACCTTTATCATTCGGATTAGTAGTACCATTAGTATTTTTGGAATCTTTGGAATTGAGTTTAACTCTTACTAATTTCCAACTCCATTTAATACCACCGGTTTTATTATGATTGACCTTAATTTTAACAACATATTTGCCGTCTTGGGATACTTCTTCTGAGTAACCTTTAGGTAAGTCTACTAATTTAACGGTATAAATTGTTAATTCACCATTAGTGTATTTATGTAGATTTTCAAATATGAATTTTTGAGTACTATCAGTACTAAGTTTGATAGGTTTACCTTGTGCAACACCATTAGCATATAATTGAACTTTTACAGTTCCGAGTTGGTCAGCATCTCCACTCCAAGAAATAATTACTTTATGATCAACTTCTGCTAATTTGTGACTGTTAGTCACTCTAAATACATTTCCGTCCAAGGTTATAGTTTGATTATATTGATTAGATACCTCTTCACTAATTGAATAATCAATAACTTGACCATTTTCGTATTTAAATACATTTCGGAAAACGTATTGATCTTGAGCATTAGTTAATTCCTCACCTAATACATAATGATTAATTGCTGAAAGTACTTTGGTATATAATTCTTCATCGTTCTCGTCAGAACCTGATTTACTATATACTAAAACTGGTTCACCCACTTCGACACCATTAGCATATAATTGAATTTTAACATACTCTGGACGTACTTTATCATTATCATTAGTATCGTTCCATTTAATTAAAACTTTTAAATCTAAAGTTTCAGGAACATGAGTATTAGTCACTATATAATTATTATCTGAACTTGAAACAGCTGAAATATATTCAGGAATGTTTACAGTAAAAGTATAATCAATTAAATCATTATTTTTAAATTTAGGTAAATTATTAAATGAAATATTCCAATTATTTGCAGCATTTAAAACTGCAGAATCTATAATTGCACCATCTGCAATTAATCTGACAGTAACACTATTTGGTCTTAAACCGTCACGATTATCATAATCATCAAAGATTGATGAAACAGTGAGATTTACAGTTTCAATAGAATGAATATTAGTTACTGTATATGAGTAACCAACATTAGAGATTACTGCAATATAGTTATCAATTGCATCTTCAGTGAAATTATAGTTAATTAAAACACCATTATTATATTTTGGCATTATAAATGAATATTTCCAATTATTACCGGAATTTAAAACAACAGTTTGATTAACAAAACCATCAACAGTTAAATGAACTATAACATCATTTGGTCTGAGGCCTTCTTGATTATTATAATCATCCCAAATTTTAGTTACATCAACTGCAACAGTTTGAATATTTTTAACTGTGAAATTATTATTGCTAGTGTTTGTTACAATTGCCATGTATCCGTTAGGAACAGCGGATTCAATGATTGAGTAGTTTATTAATACCTTATTTTCATCATATTTAGGTAAATTACTAAATACCATATTCCAATTATTTGTAGGATCTAAAACTGCATAAGCTATAACTCCACCATTTGCAATTAATTTGACAGTGACATTATCTGGTCTTAAACCGTCTTTATTATTAGCATCATCAAAGATTGATGAAACAGTAACATTCACAAAATCAATAATGTGAATATTTGTTACTGTATATGAGTAACCTACATTTGAAATAAATGCAGTATAATTATTAATTGTATCTTCAGTGAAATTATACTTAATTAAAACACCATTATTATATTTAGGTACGATAAATGAATATTTCCAATTATTTTCCCCATTTAAAACTACAGTTTGATTAACTAAACCATTAACAATTAAATTAACAGTAACATTATTTGGTCTAATACCCTCACGGTTATTATAATCGTCCCAAATTTTAGTTACATCAACTGTTACGGTTTGAGTATTTTTAACTGTGAAATTGTTATAGCTTGTGTTTGTTACAGTTGCAATATATCCATCTGGAATATTAGATTCAATGATTGAGTAATTTATTTCTACGTCATTAGCATCAAATCTAGGTAAATTCTCAAAAATATAGATCCAACCATTACTCTCTTTTAAAACACCAGTACTAACCACACCACTATCATTCATTAAAATTATAGTTACATTTTTAGGCCTGTTTGGATTGTTTCCATCATCCCAAACTTTTCTAACAGTAATATTTATGGATGTCTCCATTAAGAATACCTGTAAATTCTTTTCTAGTGTCTGATAATGTTTACTTAAAGAAACATATTTAATTTTAATATTATTTAATCCAAAACTTAATTTTGAATCATCAAATACTAATTTTGCAACACCATCATGAACTTCAAATGAAGCAAATGATTCTTCAGAATTTCCAAGATAACAAAGGATTGTACCATTGACAATATTATCATTGTAGACGTTTCTCAAATTAACTATATGGAGCTCTTTTTCTCCACCGACCATTATCCTAACAGGTTCATCGATATTATCCCAGGTATCGTTAAGATAATTGTCTATGTAAACATTACCTTTAACAGATTTTCCTAGAACATTGAATAACATGTCCCTTTTATTGTCAGTGTTATTTACAAATACATTATTTTCAATTGTTGTTAGGTTATTTAAATAGACAACCCATCCAGAAGCACTTGTTGCTAAATTATCCTTAAAGGTGTTAGCTAAAATAGATACTTCACGAGTATTTTCAACAGAATTCAAATTGTGAAGGTATATTGCTCCACCATTACCTGCAGAGTTATTAATTATATTATTTCCACTAATAGTTGAATCTGTACATGTAAATATTGCTCCACCAGTATTTGCTCTGTTTGAAGTAAAATTTGAGTTACGAATTGTTAGTTGATAAAATATTGGTTCGTTAGGACCTTTAACAGCACCGTATAATGCTCCACCTTCTGTAGCATTATTGGATATGAAATTACATTTATCTACAACTAATGTATATGGTACATAAACTGCTCCTCCACGATAAGCATCATTTGAAATGAAATCTGAAGAAGTTATTGTACATGTAGTTCTTTCAGAAAATAATGCTCCTCCGAAAGAATTTTGTGTAGAAAATGCTGTATTTTCTGTAAATTTACAATTGGTAATATTAATTGTACCTTGACTATATACTGCACCACCTGCAGCTTTTTTCTTTTTAGTATTGGTTACAGAATTTCCTGTGAAATTGGAACCGATTATAGTTAATGTGGAATCACTAGCATGGAAAATTGCTCCACCAAATGGAGTATAACTTGAAGTCTGATAAAGTGAATTATTAATAAAACTTGAATCAATAACAACAAGCTCTGCATTAACATTAAGTGCACCTCCCTGACTGCTAGCACGATTATCCTCAAATCTCGTGTTAACAACAGTTACAGGAGATCCAGAAAAAACTGCACCTCCATCGGAAAACGCATAACCTGTAGCAGAATTATTAGTGAAAACACAATCATTAATGTTTAAAGTTCCTCCAGCAAATCTTATTGCACCGCATTCTGTAGTAGCAGTATTATTAGCAAAAATACAACCATTTATAGTCAAGTTTACATTTCCTCCCCAACTATAAATTACACCACCATTTCCATATTTACAATTACGGAATGTCATATTATTTAACGTAACAGTAATCAAACCAAAATCGTTATCGAAATCAAAATAAATGAAATTATATAATCCATTACCATCAATGATTTTATTATTACCATTTATTGTAAGATTTGTCATTTTCCAATAGTTATAGTTCGTACGGTCACGAGAAATTGTATTCCCACCAGTGAGCACATAATTATCATCACCAACAAGATTAATAACTACATTATTGTAATTTTTAGATAGTGCGTTAACTCCAGTGAACAAGCTTGCTAATTCTGCAGTATTGTTTACATCAACAACAATAGAAGACCCATCCATTAGAATGTTATCCTCATTTTGAGTTGCTTGTAGATTTTTAATACCATCTTGAGAGTTTCCAGTATTAATATTAGAGTCCACATCTGAACCACTATTTGAATCATCATTAGGAGAATTACTATCCTCCTCTGATATAGACACCTCATCAACTATATCCTCACTTATAGAGCCACTATTTTGAGATTCAGTAGGTACAGACGATATATGAGACCCATCTACCGCAGAATCAACCGCATCATTATTTGTAGTAATATTGGTTGCATTAACAGCCGAAATGGCAAATAATACAACAAGTAAGATAGAAAGTATTACTACTTTTTTCTAAAAATTCTCACCTCCAATACATTATCACTTCATATTTTTATACACGGCTATATATAAGGTTTTGTAAAAAAAGAATAATTCTTAAAGATTTTGTTTGTAATGATTTTAAATTATTTTTACAAATACTTTTATTTGTCTTAGATTTGATAAAAAATATTAAATTCCAATATAAAATTGTTTTTTATACAATTTAAACCAATTAAAAATCATAAAAATTTCAAATGAATTACTGATTTTTATTAATTTTTTATAACATTTTTATTGAATTCAATTTTTTCATAAAATTTCATCAAAAAAAATTATTTAAATAATACCCAATAATTGATTATTAAAAATTTGAATAAAATGAGTAATGAAAATTTCATAAAATAAAACATTAAAAATATTTTAAAATCTAAAAATTAGAAAAAAACCAATATAAAAATATAAATAATTTAAAAATACATTAAAATAAAAAAAAATCAAAATTTGAAAAAGGATAATTAAATTTCAGAAAAAAAAATAATTATAAAAGTATTGTTCCCTGATTATTAACCTTAGTTTCAATGACTTCCCCTTCAAACTGGTTCCATGCCTCTTTAACATCATCAATTGAAGAATCATCAACAATAGCTGTAAAGGCAGATCCTGTACCAGATAAACCTGAAGCCTTAGCACCAGCAGATAATGCTTCAAGAGCAATATTAGAATCATAACCTAAAACACTGGAATATAAAATACCGTTTAAGTTAAGTGCATTATAATAATTTTTCTCCTTTGCCTGTTTAAATGCTAAATCAACCATTGAAGAAATAAGGGATAATCTTTCAACATCAACATCAATTGTTAAAGACTCCTTATCAACCAAAAATATTAGAATATCAGACTCTGGAAATTTTTCGGAAATTATATGTTTACGGTTATAATTATCACATACAACCACACCACCAAAATATGATGCAGAAGCATCATCATAAGCACCCGTAATAGTTACTTTCGCCTCAAATGATGTATCAATAGCTAAATTTAATAAACCTAAATCATCTAATGGTTCTTTATTGAATTCCTCAGCCACATAAGATGAAACAGCCATACAAACAGCATTTGATAATGCACTACTACTTGATAAACCAGATCCCATAGGAAGATTTGTTTCTGTTTCAATTGTCAGTGAACAATCCACATCATAATAATCTAGTACTGCATCAGCACACATGTCCATAAGTTTAGTATCTGCACCAATATCAGATTTAGATATAATTTTACCCTTATTATTTTCACTTACTGAAGCCTTAATATTTAAATCAATCCCAAATGCAGAACCAAAACCTGTAGAAATTGCATTAATTATTGTTGCTGAACCTGGAGATACAACTGTTTTTTTCAAGAAATCACCATTTTATTAAAGTAATAATATTAAAATATAAAAAATAATCTTTTAACCAAATATCAATTATTTTATAATTAATATGAAAATTTTTGAACCCAATGAAAAATAATAATACAAAATAATTATATTATAAAGTATAGAAAAAATTATTATCTAATAAATTTATTAATAAAATTATATAAAACTTATTAGAAATATTTTAAAAATTAATCTTAGAAAAAATAGATGTTTAGAAAAAGAATAATAACTATCCATTATAGTTCAATATTTAGTAAAATTTATATACTAAATTATAAAATCTTTATACAATTAAGAAAATCTTAATATAAATTTATTAGTTGATAAATCTTATTAAAAATAAAAATTGTATTAAGTGATTATTAGATTATTAAAAAATAAAAGTGATTCAAATGACTAAAGTAGAAGTATTTATATCCTCAACTTGTCCTCACTGTCCAGGTGCAGTACAAGTAGTTGAAGAGGCAAAATTACAAGTTCCAGATTTAGAAGTGGAAATTTGTAATGTAGAAGATTCAGAAAACAGAGAAAAAGCTATAAATTATGGAATCATGGCTGTACCTAGTATTGCTATCAACAACCACATTGAATTTGTAGGTGCACCAAGTTTACCTGAATTATTAGATAGACTACAATAGTTTATTTAATAATTATTATACTTTTTTCTAATTCTTAATTCAAATCAATATATATTCATTCAAACTTTAATTTTTTTATTATATTCCTATTTTTACTTGTTTTTATCTGATTTTACTTATTTTATTTAAATCAGCACATATTTGAGCATACACACTTATTTATATATTTATTTAACTTATTTTACATGTTTTGCATATTTTACTCAGATTAAATTATAACTAAATTAATCAAATAGATAAGTTTTTAATTTTTAAATACAAATTAAAACTTATGAGTAATAATAATCAGGAACCAGGATATAAATCTGGACCAACAACTGGAAGTATTGCAACTGCAACTGCACTTGCTAGTTTAAAAAGGATAATAAGTAGTGAAGAAATATCCATTGTCCAAATAACTACTCCAACCAATAAATTAGATGTATTTTTAGATAGTTGCAATAAACTTAATGAAAATAAAGCAATTTCCTCTGCACATAAATATCCTTATGATGATCCTGATGTTACTGTTAATATTGAAATCATTACAACAGTTGAACTTGTTGATATAGGAGAATATGATATTGATTATAATAATCCCTTAATCGATGATGAGGATAATGTAATTATTAAATCAGGAGGAGGAATTGGTAAAGTTACCAAAAAAGGTCTTCAAATACCTATTGGAGAATATGCAATAAATCCAGTTCCTCGTAAAATGATTAAAGAAAATTTAGCCAAATATGTCCCAGAAGGTAAACTTGCAATAGTTACAGTTACTATACCTGATGGTGAAGAAATAGCAAAAAGAACAATGAATCCACGTATTGGAATTGTAGGAGGAATAAGTGTACTTGGAACAACAGGTATTGCAAGATCCATGAGTACAAAAGCTTATCAGGATTCACTTTTAATTCCACTAGATGTTGCAATTGCTGGAGAATTTGATGAACTGGTATTTGTTCCAGGAAATATTGGAGAGAAAATTGCAAATAAGATTCTGAATATTGGCGAAGATCAGGTAATACAGATGACTAATTTTGTAGGTTTTATGTTTGAAGAGGCATCAAAAAGAGAAATAACACATTTAACTTTAGTAGGACATATTGGAAAACTTGTAAAACTTGCAGGAGGAATATTTAATACTAAACATTCAGTTGCAGATGGACGCAGAGAAATATTTGCAGCCCACACCGGTTTATGTGGAGGTTCAACTGAAACAATAAAAGAAGTATATTCCTGTAAAACTACAGAGGAAATAATTGAAATTTTAAAAAACTCTTCTTTAGATATTTTAGTATTGGACAGTATTAGTAATGCAATCACAGAAAGAGTCAAAGACAGATTTGGCATTAGTTTAAATGTTATTATAGTTGATATGGAAGGAAATATACTAAACTCAAACTATGATGATTATTTGATTAAGGATAAAATACAATTTTGAAAATAGATTAAATTAATAGGTGATGTAATGAAAATAGCTATGATTGGTCAGTTTCCACCACATATTGGAGGAGTAGGTGTACATATTCACACATTATCAAAAAAATTAATTGAAGAGGGCCATGAAGTATATGTAATTACATACCCTCATAAAGATATTAAGGATATTGATGGAATCCATGTTATAGGAACAAAAGGAATTAATATTCCTGGCCTTAGAGGACTTGGATTTTATATTAATGCGAAAAAAGCCCTAAAAAAACTGATTAAGGAAGAAAATATTGACATTATTCATGGACATTATTTAGCACCTGCAGGACTGCTTGCAGCAGAAGTAGGTGAAAGTACAAATACTAAAACTTATGTTACAGCACATGGATCTGATATTTTCGAATTATATAATAACAGAACTTATGCACGTCCAATTATAAAAAAAGTGCTTAAAAAAGCGGATATTATTCTTGCTGTAAGTGAAGCATTAAAAGAAGATATTATAAAAATCCCAATTAAAGACATAGAAAATAAAGTAAGAATACATCATAATGCAGTTGATATTACTAAATTTAAGCCAAACAGTGACAATATTTTTAGAAAAGAACTTGAAAAGGACTATGGACTTAATAATGATTATCCTATTCTATTATTTGTTGGAAATTTAATTGATCGTAAAAATGTTGATGGATTAATTGAAGCTAAAAAACTAAGTAAAACCAATTATAACCTTGTAATTGTAGGTCGTGGACCTGAAATGAAAAAATTAAAAGATCAATCACAAGATGTTGATAATGTTTATCTGACTGGTGCAAGAGGAGATGTAGACAAAATAATTCCATCATCCGATATTGTAATATTACCATCCCATAGTGAAAGTTTTGGACTAGTACTTATTGAAGCCCTTGCATGTGGAAAAGGAGTTATTGGAAGTTATGCAGGAGGAATTTCTGAAATCATTACTCCTGATGTAGGATTATTAGTTAATAGTGAAGATTTTCAATCTATAGCAGATGCAATTGATAAGGTATTTTCAGATGATGATTTAAAAAATAAATTTAGTGAAAATGCACGTGAAAGAGCAAAAGTATTTTCAAATATGGAAATACCATATGATGAGATAGATTAAACTAATTTTTATTGAAAAGTCTTAAAAAGCCTAAAAATAGTAATGAAATAAAATTAATAAAAATAAGATAAAAAGAAGAATTATTTAAAAAATAAAATTAAATTTAATGAAATTTATAAAATTAAAAAATTAAAATAAAAATAAAAATTTAAGGGTTAATATAATAAACCACCGAATATTATAGTGTATTCAGGTATTTTACTACCTTCAACCCATTTCATCGGAATATTAAAAATACCTGATGCTGTTTTTTCTAAATCTCCACCAAAACCTTCAAAGGAATATCTGCTTTTATTTGGATAAACACAGTCCCCACCAGTGATTCTACTACATCCATTACATAATTTACATTGATTTGGAATTAATGCTTTTGAATTATGGCGAGATGATTCTTTAGACAATAATTCATTGTGAAGAAGACGTTTTTCCTTTTGTAAACTTTTTTTAAGTATTGCTTTAGCTTCCCCAGGTAATTTTTCTCCAACATCATTTTTATCAAAATCTATCTTAACAGCATAAATATCAAGATTTCTATATTTTTTAATA
>CAYQMW010000070.1:0-10518 GCA_964418715.1 uncultured Methanobrevibacter sp.
AATAATTAAATTATATAAAAAAACTTGCAAATAACTTTAAAAAATACGAGAGGTAAAAAAATGACTAGAATACAATGGGCTGCAATTTTTGTTATATTAATTATGATTTTAAGTGGTGTAGCATATTTCGCAACATTTTTCTTTATGTAAACAACATAATAATAAGAAATGTCAAAAATTATTAATTAAAAATAAAAAATGAGAAAAATATATTTTGGAGGAAAAATTATGGCAAAATATAAAATTGGTGCAGTTGTTGCTGAATTTAACTTTGATATTAATCAAATGATGTTAGGCCTTGCTAAAGAAGAAGCTAGATCAAGGGGAAGTGAAATTACAAAAGTATTTATTGCTCCTGGTGTCTTTGACATGGCACTTCCTATTAAGAAATTACTTGAAAGAGATGACATTGATGCTGTTGTAGCATTAGGTTCTGTAATTGAAGGTGCAACAGATCACGATCAAATCGTAGCACAACATGCAGCACGTAAAATAACCGACTTATCTTTAGAATATGATAAACCTGTAACATTAGGTATTAGCGGTCCGGGTATGACCAGACTTGATGCTCACAGACGTATCGATTACGGTAAAAAGGCTGTTGAAGCTGCTATTAAATTATTAGATAGAATTGAAGAACTTGATTAGATTAAATAAGTTGATTATTTATTCTAATTTAATTTATTTTTTTTTTATTTATTATTATTTTAGCTAAGTTTACTTAAATTAATTAAATTATAAATTTTTAAAACTTAAAACTAAAACTTATTCAAATAATTAACTGAATTATAAATTTAGAAACTTAAAACTAAATTTACTTAAATTAACTAATTATAAATTTAGACTAAATTCACTATTGATTTTTAAACAATAAAAAGATTTTAAAAAATTAATTTTAACTTACTATTTAGATGATTTTATGGAAATTTTAAAACCTGAAGATTTAAAAGAAAGGTATGATGACCCTTGGATTGCACCATATAAAAAAGTTATAACTATGGTAGATAAGGATACTGTTGAAATAGTAGAATATCATTCATGTATATCTGGTTCACATTGGCTTGTAAATCAATATAAACATTCAAGCCCACTAATTAAAATGGCATATCGTGATGGAAACAAACATGTATATCTTTGTAAGGCAGGAAAATCTCCACTAGACCTGAAAGCAAGTTATAATGCAGCTGGAATAGAAGAAATTGAAGTTACTGATGATGAGGTAAAAGTAACTCACTCTGGACTTGCAGGTGCAGGTGTTGGAGCTGCAATGTGTAGAGGTATGGGTGAAGGTGTAAAGTACATTGAACTTATTAGTGAAGGTGGAGGTTCAAAACTTGGAAAAGCAGTAGTTGTAACTGAAAAACTTTCAAAAATAGTTATTGGTATTGACGATACTGACCTTAAAGATAAAGGTGCAACCTGGACTATGGCCCATAATATTGGGGAAGAATTAAAAAGTGAAGGTTTCCAGTATTTAGATCATGTAATCTGCCAATTATATCCTAAAAATCCTCATAAAACACAAAACTGTGTATCCATTGCACTAACATTTGCTGTTAGAGAGGAAGAAAAAGAAAAACTTATAAACCGTATAATTGAGCTTTTAAAAAGAGATACCTTATCAAAAGAAACATCTATTGCAATATTAGAAGGAATTACCATTCCAGAAAAATTAAAAGAATATGCACATCAAACCAAAACCGGTATGATGGATGTTGAAACTTCTGAGATGGTAGCAAAAGAATTAGGTATTGAATTAATTGCTGTTACAGGTGACCATGGTAAAATCGGTGCTCTTGCAGCTTTAGGTTTATACAATAATCCAGATGAAGCAGTTAAAATATATGAATAATTATTTATTCTTCATCACTTCTTATTTTTTTATAAAAACAGAATTAATGATTTCTTACTATCAAGCAAATAACTTTTTTACTGCCTATCATCAATAGAACCAGTGTCTGTATTATTATTTGTACTATTTGTGTCTTCTTTTTCAGCTAAAATGAAATTTAAAAAGATACCATCTTGGGAGTTTACAGCATTTCTAATTGATAATGTATCACTTTTACCTCTAAGCTCAATATTATGGTCATAATAAGTATAATTAATAGAATTATTACCACAAATATCCTTTTGATTAAACTCTCCAATATACTCATCATTAACTTGGAGCACATAGGACTGATTTTCTTTAAATATTGCAGAACTAGATGTAATTAACTCACCATCAATATAAATATCAAAAGAACTAGCATTTCTTGATTTATACGCAACATCATAATATTCAGTAATATTATAATTTATAGTACTTGTATTTGCCATTCTAACAGTATGGATTACTCTAGATTTATAAAATAAATTAGATATACGACTATTAGATATTACATCCCCAACACGTACTTCCAAATCACCACGTAACTGTGTTGGCAGTCTCAATGTATTATCCTCATCCCCAATAGTTTTATTAATAGAATAAACTTCTCCATTAATGATTATAGTGTCACCATAATCCATCTGAAGAGTTTGAAGAGCATGATAAGGCATGTGTATTAAATCTGACTCGTTTTCAATAGCATTATCAACTGTATATGGCCCTCTAACTGCTATATGATTTTCAGAACCCTGACCAAAAATAACAATATTTCTTGATGTTGCTTCAATAGAAATCTGACCATTATCTCCAATAGTAGCAGCAGACATAAATGTTGAAATCATTATTACAAGTACGAAAAATACGATAATAATTGGAAAATGCATTTTAATAAATGATTTAGCAAAATTCCTATTATTTTCCCGTCTAAACAATCTGATTGATTGGACAATTAATTTTATTAAATGAATAACTGCAACTATTAAACCTAATACTCCAATTAATAAACTTAACTGGAATGGTACAGGAGGAACAAAGAATAATAAAAATAAACCTAAAATAATCAGTGATAATCCAAGTATAGACATTCTAATATAATTTCCTAAAGTATCCATCATTGCTACACGGCCATAGGTCATTGCTCGTATAATAATAGATCTTACAACCTCATTTGCCATTTCATGTAAATCACTAAGTGGTGACATATCATGTTTTATCTCACCAATATCCACTTCAAGAATTTTAATTCCCCTAACTTCTGCATCAAGAACAATACCTACATCTACACCATAATCATTTTCAAATTCCATTTTCTTTAATAGGTAACGTTTTGCAGCAAATTGTCCACTTAATGGCTGTTCATAATTAACTTCAGGGAAAAAGAATTTTAAAAGAGGTTTAGCAGTAAGTTCAGTTACACGACCACTTTCTCTTGCAAATTTAGTTTTTGTAATATCACTTTTACCTTCTAAAATAGGCCTAATAAAGCAATCCACCTTTTTAGAACTTAAATTTTGAATGTCTGCATCAATAAATGCAACTACATCTGCATCACTAGCATTAACACCTGTTTTAATAGCTGCACCTTTACCTTTATTAGTTTTATGAGTAATGACTTTAGCACCTGCATCAGTTGCTACCTCTTCAGTATTATCACTAGATCCGTCATTAACTACAATTACATTATTAATATAATCTAATTCTTTGATTACACTAATAACCTGAGCTACTGAATCTTCTTCATTATATGCAGGAACAATTGCATCAACTGTTAAATTCTTATTGATTGATGATTTGTTCTTTCTAAAAGCCATTTAACCTCACAACTTTAAAGTGATTTTGAATAAATTTTTATAAATATTTTTATTGGATTATAATAATTTTGAATAACTTTACTAAATATTATTTATTAAACTTAATAAATTAAATATTATTTATTAGACTGATTAAATAAGTAAATTAATTTTGTTTTACATTTAATAGTATATATTATAGCTTTAATGATTAATTAATTTAATTACAAGAAATAAAATAATTTAGTCCTCACAATTTTTAATTGTATCTGCAATTTCAGGAAAGTGATTAAATACATTTTCCAGTTGACTGTCATTACTTCCTTCCTGGTTAAATTCCCATAAAGTATGTGAGTGGGTAATTCCCAAATCACGGGCAAGATTGACATAAATTAATTTATTATAATTTTTCTCCATTGCCGTTACTTTTGTCTTATTTAAAACCGCCATTGCCCAAAACCAAACATCATCACTTGTTGGACATAATTTTTTAAATAAGTCTTCATCTAAAACTGTTTTTGATAAACAGTTAGGGAAAAATAATACTCCTCCACCGCTTGTAGGGAAATTTAAAAATGATGTTGTAGGATCTTCTCTAACTAAATGCCAATTTTCATATTTTTCAATCTCATTATTATCATCAAAACTAATATATCTACATCTGGAAGCAACAATTGTATCCGGATTCTCCTTATATGTTTTCCACATATTTTCCAACCAGTCTTGAGGATAAAACAAATCATCATCTGCAGTTACAATAAAATCATCTGGATATTCTTTAATTGCAGGTATTAATTTTTTATATGACCTGATATCATGATACCATTTAATTGTCAGACCATTATCTTTCAGTTTTAATATTTGCTCTGGAATATCCTCCTCTTTATTTGGAAATTGCTCTTCAGCTAACCATAAAATAAGTTTTCTTGGTTTTAAACTTTGATTTAACAGTGAATACAGACAATATTGAATATCAACCATACGTTCTGGGAAAGACGTTAAAGATATTATAGGAAGAACCTCTGACTCATCATTATTAATTCCTATCCTATCAAAATTAGAGATTTCCACATCTAACTGCTCTTTATTAACATATTTAGTTTTTCGTCTAATATTATTGTTATATGTATCATATATTTCAATATGATCAAAATTAATTACCAATATATAAAATTTATATAAATTCTTAGGTAGTTTACGAAGAGTTTCCCCGTCCAATTCCATTTTAAGAAATTCTTCCCTTATTCGAAGATAATATTCTTCTCTAAACTCATCAGCCAATAAATTAAAGTTTTGATAGGATTGATTAATTTTAAATTCCGCAAAATTATCCCTAAATTCATCGAATTTATTGTATTTATATAATATTTCCTCTACTAATTCAAATACATTAAAGAGCATTAAGCGTTTATTATAATCAGTTTGTTTATTTTGAAGTGAATCCTGATTTAAACGGTTATAATGATGTAAAATCTCAGGGAGGTAGGATACTCTTTGAGCTAAAAACAATGTTTCAACATGGAATGCAACATCTTCAAAAAGTCTAAAATGAAATATAAGGTCATTATCCTTAATAAGAGATGCTTTAAAAAATTTAGTCCATACAACAAACTTATTATTCATTACTAATCTTTTATTATAGGTATAATCAAAAACAAAGTTGTTATAATCTTCATCATCAGTAGGTAAGTAAATTCTATTTCTTGTCTTGTTCTCTTTTAAATGTTCTATAGAGTTAAAAAATACAATATCAGAATCATTTCTCTTAGCATGATCATATAGTTTTTCTAAAGCATCTAATTCGATCCAATCATCTGAATCAATGAAATAATAATACTCTCCAGTTGCAACTCTTATACCGTGATTACGAGCTCCACTTAAACCCTGATTTTC
Organism: uncultured Methanobrevibacter sp.; assembly: GCA_964418715.1. Classification (GTDB taxonomy): domain Archaea; phylum Methanobacteriota; class Methanobacteria; order Methanobacteriales; family Methanobacteriaceae; genus Methanarmilla. The sequence goes on from CAYQMW010000070.1 coordinate 5,557, forward strand.
CTGTGATTTTATAATGATTCTGCTGTCTCTTTTAGCATATTCATTGAGAATTTCTAAAGATGAATCAGTAGATTCATCATTAATACAGATTATCTCCATATCTTCCAAGGTCTGATAAATAATACTATCTAGACATTTCTCTAAATAGTCTTCAACATTATAAACTGGAATGATAACTGAAACTTTAACCATTTTACCGCCTTTTTTAAAAAATAGTTTTATCGCCTTTTAAATAGATAAAAAATACTTATAAGATTATTTTTTACTTTGATTTAATTTTCTTAAAGGTCCTGTAATTTTCCAACTAGTAGATGATTTCATAAGTTCATTTTCCCTTTGAACTTTTCTTAAATCTTCTTCTAAATACTCAATTTTTTTATTTAAAAACTTATTTTCCTTTTCAGCCCTAGCTAAAGATTTATTTAAAGGCCTGAATTCGTTGTTTAAAATTAGATAATCCCTTCGCATCCGCTTTTTATCTCTTTTTAGAAGCCTAATTTCTCTTTGTAGAAGTCTGCTTTCTTTTTTATAGGAATTCATTTCTATATCTTTCTCATGAAGTTCCTTCTCTAAAATCAATAAATATTCTTTAGTATTATTAGAAATAAAAGTTGATTCTTTAAGCTTCTCTTTTAACTGATGAATTTCCTCATCTGATGATAAGATTTGACCTTCTTCCTTATCATCATTATCCTTATTAATCTCTTTAGAATTCATTTAAATCTCCTAATTATTATACTATTATTTTAATTATATTATATAAAATTATACCTTAGCTTAAAATTTATAAATAATTTGAAAATAGAACCAAATAAGTGTTTTAAATTAAATAAAAAGCAATTAAATCATGCTACACCTGAAATTTTATCAATATATGGAATTTTACTTAAAATTAAAACTACAACCCAAGATGTTAAGAAAACTGTAAGCAGCAGAATTGGAGTCCAAAATATAGGATGATGAATAAAATTTAAATCCTCTAAATAAGTGTATTTTAAAAATTTTAAAACTAAATAATGGACAAAATAGATTCCGAAACTGGATAGACTAATTGAACATATAATTCTTTTAAAACTTTTAGAATATAATAAACTATAAATCCTTTTAAAGCATTTACCATTACTATTTGTAAAGTACTTAAAGAATAAAAATATGGAAAATGTAAAAACCATTACAATAAACTGGAAATAGTTAGCTTCTAAATATTTACCTGCAGCCATTGAATTTAAAACAATGCCTCTTACAAACAATAAATAACCTAAAACTGATAAAATAAAAGTTATTCCTATAATATATTTTGAATTAAGTTTAAATTCTTTAATGTTTAATTTTTCTAAATCAAGATTAGATAAATAATATCCAAATATAGCATAGGCAGTAAATAAGCTAAAGTATACAATTTTTGATGAATAATTAATAAGTCCTAAATTAACAAGAATAAAAACTACTAATGAAATAAGAGTTAAAATATTAATAAGTTTACCTTCAAAATTTGGATATCTGACTTTTCCATATTCTAAAATTTTATTAATTATAAAAATTCCTATATAAACAATAAGAATCATCCATATCACACAAACAATAACTCCTAATTTACCGGTTGTGCCTAAAATAATATTTATACTATTATTAAGACTAAGTTGCTTATTTAAAACTATTTTTGAAAATATTATATAAATTATTGCCCAAAATATAAATGGAATAAAAACACGGCTAAATCTTTTTTTAACAAATGTTTTAAGAGAATAATCTTTGTTAATAAGTAATGCTCCAGAAATCATTACAAAAAGAGGAACACCAATATATTTAGCTGCAGAAAAAAATGTGATAAAATAACTAAGCTTAAAATCTGTGAAAATTTTTGGATTATTAAGAATAAATTCAGCACCTACATGACAACAGATAATTGTAATAATTGCTAAAGCCCTTATATAATCAAAATATATTTGTCTATTCCCCATTAAATCAACCTAATTTAAAATTAAATTATTAAATTAAATTTAAATATCCTCATCTAAATATTCAGCTCATCTAAAGATTTTAAAAACTCATCCTTATGTAAGTTGTAATATTCAAAGTTTTTTGATGAGAAAATAAATATTAACTCAAGTAATATCTCTTTAGATAGGCATGGTTTTAATTGTAGTTCCATTTCAATAAGTTCATCTTTATATTTATAGAAATCATGAACAGTTTCACAATCTCTAATTAATCTAAGAGCAAAATAAGTATTAAAATTGACAATGTCCTCCTTATATGATTTTAATGATTTTATATCATCAAATGCTTCCTTAAATCCAAGGTAAATATCAAGGTCATTATTTTCCATTGCCACTTTTAAATCACTGATAAACAATTCTTTAAGTTTAATAGAATTTTTCTTAAATTTATGATAATCTAAAATCTTAAAAACCATTTTAAAATGAGCCATATAATCATGTTTAAACTGAGGGCTTTTAAGTTTATTATCATATTCCCCATTACTCTCTGATAAACCATAAAAATCAATAGGCATTATATAGATTTCTGTAATTGTGGTTAAAATCTCTGCTAAAAATACTGTACCTTCTCCAATGGATAAATCAGGAAACATAATCTTATTATCTAATAACATGTCTTTTTTATAGATGTTTTTATAATATGCCCATGGAAGACCATAGTGTTTAGGCCTCATAAGATCTTCCTTATAGAAACATTCTAACTCTTCATTTTTATATCGAGCATCATCGATGATTTTATCATTTGAATCAATTATTTTAATGTTAGCTGCAACCATATCTGCATCAAATTTCTTTGCCTTTTTGTAAAGTTTATTTAATGCCTTGTTGTCTATAAAAATATCTCCCGGATTTAAAAATGCTATATATTCACCTGAAGATTTGGATATTGCTAAATTACGTGATGAAAGGTCTTCATTTTCCTCATCAATAATTTTAACAAAATCATATTTTTCACTTAAATCATCTAATCCATTTTGATTATCACTAGAATCAATGTTAATACAGATTAATTCTAAATCTTTTAAACTTTGACTATTAACACTTTCAATTGATTTTTCAATTAAATTACTATCCTTACAAACAGGCATTACAACAGATACTTTAACCATTAAAATAACCTCAATAAATATTACATAAATTTATATTTTTATAATATTTATAACTAACAATTTTTTAATATTTTCAAGTGTCGACAAAATAATTTTATTAATAAAATCCTTATTATTGTAAAAATAAAATATTGTTAGGCTTTTTTTAAAATAAATTTTTAAATTTAAACTTAAAACTAATTAAAAAGTAATTATTAGAAAAATAAACCTTACTATTTTTAAAATCCATATTGGGAAAATACTTATTTTTAGAAAAAATAAATAAATTTTTAAAAAATTGCTATTTTTAGATTAAATATATTTATTTAAATTTAAAAAAAATAAAATAAGAATTAAAAAAGGATGAGAATATGGAATATGGATTAATGTCTTATGGCTATACAACTAATTTAGGTAATGAAATTCAAAGTATTGCAGCAAGAAGATTTCTACCTAAAATCGATTATTATATTGATCATGAGAAATTAAACTTATTTAATAACCCTGATAAAGTTAAAATGATTATGAATGGATGGTATCTAGACTGTTTAAAGTCCTGGCCACCAACTGATTCAATAGAACCCCTATTAATATCAATGCATTTTAATACTTCATTTAATGAAACAAAAGATGTAATAAGTACAAAAGAAAGTAAGGAATACTTTGACAGTTATGGGCCTGTTGGATGTAGAGATTATGCAACATTAGATTTACTTGAAAGTCTTGACATTGATGCTTATTATTCTGGATGTTTAACACTGAGCTTAGAAAACAATGAAAAAAAGGAAAGTGATTATAAGTATATTGTTGTTAATTCTGTTATCTCCAAAGATATTATTGATTTTTTAAAGACAAAAACTGATATGGATATCTATGATATCAACCAAGAATCCATATGGTCTTTTAATAAAAAATACCTAAATAAAATGCCTACATCCTATAAATTAACCTCATTTTATAATATTAAAGAGAAATTTTTCATAGGAGAAAATATATTAGACCTTTATGAAAATGCAGTATGTGTTATAACAGATAGGGTTCACTGTGCTTTTCCATGTTTGGCATTAAAAACACCAGTATTATTTGTTGATACAGAACGTTTTGCACCTGAACGCTTAAAAGGAATTGATGAACTTGTTCTAAAAGCGAAATTAGATGATTATAAAAATGATTATAATATATTTAATGTTGATAATCCTCCAAAAAATCCGGACAACTACCTAAAACTTAGAAAAAACCTTATTAAAAAAACAAAAGAATTTACAGGATACATCAGTGATTCATATAAATCAGATTATAGTGATGAATATATTTTTAATAAGCAAGTAAATCTACTTACAAAAACTGCCCTTGAAAGTAGAAACTATATGAAAGGAGTTATAAGACTATCAAAAAGATATGAATCTAAAATTTCCAAACTTCAAAAAGAAAAAAAAGAAAATGAAGAAAAACTTAAAGAATATGAATCTATTATTAACAAGCAGAAGAAAACCATCACTAATCAAAACAAAACAATTGAAGAAATGGAAAAATCCAATTCATGGAAAATAACTAAACCTTTACGTGGCCTTAAAGGCGGATTAAAAAAATAATGAGGCTATCTAAATCATATTTTATAATTTTTAAAAATCAGTTCCTTAAATTAAACAAATTAAAAATTAAAGAAGAATTGTTCATAGATTTATTATTATCAATTTTAAATATTATTTTTTATAAAATATAAAATATAAAAAATAAAATAAATTTATATTAAAAAATAAATAATAATTATAAATAAAAAAAAAAAAAACAATAACAAAAAAAAAAAAAACAATATAAGTCATTAAATGCACCTACAAAAACTAATTTATAACTATAATATAAAAATAACAATC
>CAYQMW010000071.1:0-10370 GCA_964418715.1 uncultured Methanobrevibacter sp.
CATATTAATATTATAATAATAATAACTTCAATAATTTCTTTAATCATTTAAATACCTTAATAAAATAGTAATTTTTTGCAAGTAGTGAATTTGTGTTTAATATTTATCTTTTTAAATCACTTGCTTTTTGAAAACCTGTAAAACCGTGAATTTCTTCCTGCATATCTTGTACTGCAGCTGATGCATCTTCTCTTGTTTGAACTTTTTTAAAGATTCTTCTTTTTTTCACTTCCAAAACTTTTCCGCATACGCATTTCCTTGTTTTTCGTCCTTCTTTTGCATATAAGACTCTTCCACAGTCACAGCGAAAAATTAGATACATTTTTTAAATTCACCTTTTAAAGAATTTATTTAATCCATTTTTTTATTTTTAAAAATAATCAATAAAATATCAGTATATACTTTTATAATTCTTATTATAAAAATACTTGTTTAATCTAAAAATCAAATTTTTGAAACGTGTTTAAATAAGCTGTAAATAAAAATAAAGATTTAAAATATAATAATTTCTTTTAAAAATTATTATTTCTAATTGTAAAATAAAAATATAATAAAATTTAATGGATTTTTTTTTACATCAACTATTTAATATCCAGTATTAAAAATTACATTCCAAATACTTTCATAAATAGTGGAATAAATACATTTGCAGGTAAAATGAAAAATGTTGCAATACTTACTCCTATATCTGTTCCAATAAATACAAGAAGAACTCTAAATATATTGTTGTGCCATAAATCTTTAAAGGAACTAATTTCCCCTAATTTATGTATGTCTCTTTTTCTAACAGGTCTGTAATGTAGTTCTACAAGTGCTGAAAACATACCTGCAGCAAGTATTGGATGCATTACAGTAAATGGTGCAGAAATACCTCCTGCAATTCCAGAGACAATTTTAGATCCAGAACAGATTGAACCTAAAAAGCCCATAATAAAGTAAACAATAAAATAGGTTAAAAGTTCATTTGTAATATTTACTCCATTAATAAAAGCCAGAAAAAATATCGCTATAAAGATTACAGGAATTGAACCAAGAATTATTTTAAGCCATGGAATTTTACCTTTGGATGAGATGTCTGTTAATTCTTTTCTTGAAGGAATTGTTTCAGGATTGTCTAAATAGGTTTCAATACCTTCCCTGTGTCCTGCTCCAACCACTGCAACAACAGTTTCTTCTGGAATATTCAATATACTTTGTGCAAGATATGCATCTCTTTCATGAACTAAAACTTCATAAGCTCCAGGAGATTCTTCTTTAAAGTATTCCATTACTTCTTCAATGGTATCTTGTTGTTTTAACTCTTCAATATCAATTTCTTCTTCATCACCCATAATAAACGCTTTAAGAGTACCAAATACAAATTTAAGTTTCTCCCATAGGCTCATTTTATTTAATGTTCTCTGTAAGGTAATATTAATATCTCTATCAAGTAGTGCAATTTTAATATCCAAGTCTTCTGCGGCTTCAATTGCACCAATCATCTCAGAACCTGGTTTTACATCAACATCTTTTCCGATTTTATTTTGAATATAACCAAGTACTGTACTTGCAAGAAATACTCCGACCTTATTTTCTTTAATGATTTTTGTCATGGAGATGGTATCATCTGTTTCAATACCATTCATTTCATTTTTAAGCCTTTGGTATCTTCCAAAATCTAATTCAATACCTACAACGTCTGGTTGAATTTCATATATGGCATCTTTAACCTCTTCAACACTTTCATTTGAGACGTGGGCTGTTCCGATAATAGTTAAATTTTCTTTTATCAAAATAACACTTCTTTAATTATAAGATAATTATTAATAAATTATGTAATTTCAGAAATTACTTTTTTTAATCTAATATTTAATACAATATTTAATATAATATTTAAAATTAATGAATCATTATATAATATATAATAATTAGTTGAATTTACTTATTTTTTAAAAATTGTAAAATTCATTATAGAATATAAATATTTAAAAATATTTAAATCTTTGTTTTAAATTGGTTTTCAATCTTTTTTAAATATAAATTTAATTTTTTCATATTTTATTTTCAGATTTTAAAACTTGATTGATATGGGAGTAAGGTTTAGTAAAAAATTGAAATTATAATAAATTAAATTATGGATTGTAGGAGGTAATTACATCTTGAGCATAAAGTCCTACTTTATTTGAAATATTTTTCTCTAGACAAAACTCAGTATCCCTACTTAGACCTAGTTTTTCTAAACGTTTTGCAGATGCAGAATTTAAAATGTGCTCTTTAACTGCATCTTCATCTCTACTTGCAAGTATTGCAGTTTGTGAGATTTCACTAAATTCAATATTTAAATTCTCAGTTTCACTTATTTTATTTATCCAGTATAATATTTCTCCACATGCAAGATAATCTTCTATTGTAAAGTTACCTTTCCAACCTGCCATTACTAAATCAATATGATCTGTTGCATTTTCAACTGCAACTTCTGCTACCGCTTTGGCATTTATTAATCCTCCGATTAATATGGTTTTTGCAGTCATATCTTTTAATATTCTTGTACCATTGCTGGTTGTTAAAATAAATACTTTCTTTTTAGTTGTATAATTATTAATATCAATCGGAGAGTTTCCAAGTTCGAAATCTTCGATTTTCATTCCATTACGTTCACCTGCAAGAACGCCGTTATGTTTTTTACTCATTTCAATTGCCTGTTCAGGGGTAAATGTAGGGATTACTTTTTCAAAATTTTCTAATGCTACTGTGATTGTTGTACTTGCTCTTAACTGGTCAACCATTATTGACACATCATCTGAAGAGCTTACTTCAAAATTTAAACTTACTTCCATTATATCACATTAGTTTTATTCATTTGATAATTTTATAAATTTATATCATTATTTGTTATGATTTTTTAATAGATATACTTTATTGATTTTTTATTTTCTATTACTTTATTATAAATTTTTTAATATAAAATATTATCTTATAGTTTTTTATTTTTATTAAAGTTTTTTAATCTTTAATTAAAATTTATATTATTTTATAATTTTATTTTTATAAAATACCTAATTTCTCCAATAAAAAAATTTTTTTTTTTACAAAATATGAAATTTTCATATTTCCATATACATGGTCTGTTATATTTACACAATTTTCTCAACTGATTCTTTTTCATAAAATTTTTAATATGAAACAAACTAATAAAATATTAAAAATATCTTATGGGCAAAATTATGAAAATTGTTACAACTCCTATGTCTAGAGAAATTCTTGATATTGTAGGAATAAAGGATTATAATCTGGTTAAACATCCATCAAGTGAATATGGTGACTTTGCAATATTATTATCTGAAAGTAAAGTAGATGATATGGATACTTTAAGGATTAAAATAAATACATTTGACCAAATTTATCAAAGTATTAAAGAAGTATCTAAATTTTCTCCAAAAGAATTGTCTGACGGGGAAATTAAGGAATGTTTTAAAGATCATAAACTTGCATATGAATGGATTAACAATTCTAAAAGAATTCAAAAAATCAAAGAGCAAAATAAAAATATTAAAGTCTGTGTTTTAAGTAATTTTATAAAAGATATTGTAGAAGATATGAACTTTACAATAACTGATAAGGATTTTGATTATTTAATATGTCCTGATTATATGGACGGGGAGGAGTGTGATGATTACAAGCTTATATCTCTTCCATCACACAATAATATTTCAAAAAATCCAATAGAAAAAGCGGAGTTAAGATATTCAATTTTATTGAATATTGATATTTACAAAGGGTAAATTTCATTTTTATAGCACAATTAAATTATTTACCAATTTCAATTAAATTAAAATAATTTATAAATTATAAAAATTATACTTAAATATATATCCTAGGAGTATTTTTTTATATGGATAGGAAGTGTTTGTTATGTATGAAACTTTGACTTATACTGGTGGAATTCATAAAAGTAATGAAATGAGGGAATTAATCGAAGATTTAGGCGGATTTATTATACAAGAAAATATTATACAAATGGATCTTGTAGTAAATATGGCAGTTCCTATTGATGATGTTGTAAAAATCAAAGAAAAGTCAAAAGAATTATTAGGTAAAATTACATTTGCTCCTATGGCAGGTTCTGAGATTGCTATTGTTTCTCCAACCCTTGCAAGACATCACCTTCCACATGCAGCATGTGATATTTCTGAATATCTTAGAAGATATGGTGCAAAAGATAATATGGTAGGTCTAGCAAGAGGTCATGGAAAAGGAACAAGTGGTATTTCACAATATGAAAAATACTTAATTGAAGAACATGATGTTGAAATTTTTGCTCTTGGAAGTTTTAAATACTGTATTATAGAAAAATCATTTTTATATGAGGATATTGATATTCCTGTAATTGTTACTGGTGCTCCTGAACTTGATGTTGATGATTTACCTGGTGTAGATGCATATGTTGGTGGTTTAGGCAGAATTCCTCGCAGACTTAAACGTGGAGAAAATATTAGAGCACTTAAAAGATTAGTTCAAACAACTGAAGATATTTTAAATAAGAAGAAAAAGTATATGGCTGAAGATGCTCCTCTTGTACCTCCAATTATGGTTAAAAATGCAGTTGAAAATCAAATCCCTGCAATTCAGACAACTTACACACCAACTCCAGTTACAAGTCAATTAGATGGTGTTAGAATTAAACTGGATTATGATACATATCATGAGGATATTGAAAATGTTGAAGTTGGGGACCGTAAATTAAGTGAAATTGCAGACATTACAAAATCCCATATGTATAATTATACTCTTGTAAAATTATTCTCTGAAAGTTCATTAAGCTTTGATGAGCAATAATTTTATTTTTTTTTTATTTATTTTTTTATTATTTATTTATTAATTTATTTTTGATAAAAATAGTTTTATTTTGTTTTTTTTTTGATAAAGAGTAAGTTATTTCTTATTATTTAATGTTATTTTTTCGGCTTTATTATTAGAAAATAGTCTTATCGAGGAATAGGCATTCCATAAAAGTTAATTGCACCTACAAGATCATTAAATTGTTCCAGTTCTCTTTCAATAACATTTTCCTCAGTAAAATTTCCACTTAACTCTCCATCTACACTAAGTGTATCAGGGCCACGTGCAACTAGTCTTTCTTTTCCATCTTTTGAAAAGATTCTTTCAGCATCTAGCTGGTGAATATAAGACCTGCCAGGTATTAAAACAGTATCTTTAACCTCAGATAAATCAATATCTTCAAGATCATCTTTTGTAATTAAACATGCAATATCTTTTTTAGTAGAAATTACATTAACATGGTCTTCTGCACCTATTTTTTCAAATATTTTAGCAATTTTTGGCCCTGCTATCTTTGAGGATATGATTGTAGCATATCCTGTAACTTTAGGAATAAATTGTAAGTATATTTCATTTCCATCATTAGCTATTGCAAATGGTGCACCGGTTTCAGGATCACAGACAGGAGTTCCTGTAATTCTTAATTTTGGAAATTCACTGTTAATGTCTTTTACAAGTTGTTCAAAACTTTCAACTGATTGGGATTCAATACCTTTAACAATAGGTTCGTTGCCAAGTACAAGACCTCCTTCGGTAGTATTTGCAAATCGCATTAATATTCCTGCATGTGCACCCCATTCTTCCAGTTTTTCACAACTGTTTCTAAGTACCTCTCCATCATTTACACCTGGAATAATTACCATTGCAGCATGTAATTCTGCATTTTCACAGAATAATTTTGCCGCTTCAAGAGACGCTTCAGGATTGGGATCTCCCATCCATTCTCTTCTAAGTTTACTGTCAGCTGCAAATAATGTAAATGTTACTTCATTAACTCCATATTTAATTAAATTACTTGCCCAATCTACACTATCAATACCTTTTCCACTTGTATAACCTAAATGCATTGGAATTTGAAATTGATTTATGGAAGCGGCAAGTTCCTGAATTTGAGGATAACAACTTACATCTCCTCCGCCACTAATGTTTACTTTAAGATTATTATCTCGTACTGGGTTAAACATTAATGTGGATTGAACATCATTAATAACTAAAAAAACAGGTTTAAATTCTGATATAGCATCTTTGATACCTATGGAACATTTTTCACATCCGACTGTTCCTGGAGGACAATATTTACATCCTAAAGGTTTTACATCTCTTACTTTCTTAAAGTAGCAGTATTTACAAAAACCTCTACAATCTTTTCCAGGTATTCCTCCTACATCAGCTAAAATTTGCATAGTATCTTCTTAATTTTTTGATTAATTTAATTTGAAAATTAGTATGATTTTTTATAAATTTTCATAATATATTATTATGTTTTATATTGGTCTTTTATTTAATTAATCTTTTAGTTTTTTATATTTTTTTGAGTTTAAAATTTCTTTCAATTTTATATTATTTTTAAGCATAAAAAGTAATACTTTATTATTTTTTCAGGACTTTTTCGGATTTTTAAAATATTAAAATTTAGGGTTTAAATTTAATATAATTTGATTTAAGTATCATATGCATTGATTATAAAAATATTTCTTAAAACTTCGAATTTTTATATTAAATTAGTATTTTATATTAATATTAAAGCATTTAAACTTGTTTAAAAAAGTATTACTTTATAGGCTAGTTTTCTTAATAAAAAACAATTATTTTATTACTTATAAACTTTACTACTTATAAAAAAAGGTAATATTTATATTATATCTTAAATATACTAAAATTTGTATACCATATGGCTTGCTATGCAAAAACTTGCTTTGTAGCTTACTTGACATAAACTATAAAAAAACGCTATGTTTATGATTGAGTGGTATATTAGTAACTCTATTTATTTAGGAGGGAAAAAATGGCGAAGTTTGATGATAAAGTCGATTTGTACGACGATAGGGGTACATTAGTAGATTCCGATGTACCTATTGAAGCTCTAAGTCCAGTACGTAACCCTGCAATTCAAAGAATTGTAACTGGTATTAAAAGAACTGTTGCTGTAAACTTAGAAGGTATAGAAAACTCATTAAGAAATGCTGCTGTCGGTGGTAAATCTAGTAAAATCTTAGGAAGAGAAATGGATCTCGATATTACTGGTAACGCTGAAGCTATTGCAGCATCCTTAAAAGAAATGATTAAAGTTACCGATGATGACGATACTAATGTAGAACTCATTTCCGACGGTAAAAGGATTTTAGTCCAAGTTCCTAGTAAAAGGATAGAAGCTTCCGCAGAATATTCTGTTGCAACCTTAGCTACTTCTAACGCTTTAATCCAATCTATTATTAATAACTTAGATGTTAACATGTACGATGCTAACATGGTAAAAGCTGCTGTTTTAGGTACTTACCCACAATCTGTAGATTATGGTGGATCTAACATTGCAACTATGTTAAACGTACCTCAAAAATTAGAAGGTCCTGGTTACTCATTCAGGAACATTACTGCAAACCACATTGTTGCTGCTACTCTTAAAAACTCTTTCCAAGCTACTGCTTTAGCTAGTATCTTAGAACAAACTGCTATGTTTGAAATGGGAGATGCAGTTGGAGCATTCGAAAGAATGCACTTATTAGGTTTAGCTTACCAAGGTATGAACGCAGATAACTTAGTATTAGACTTAGTTAAAGATAATGCTACTGATTCATCTGTTGGTGACATTCTTGTAAACACTGTTGAAAAAGCTGCTGAAGACGGAATTATTAGTGTAGAAAAAGACTTAAACGGATTCAATGTATACCAAACTGACGATTTAGCTAAATGGAACGCTTACGTAGCTGCTGGTTCTGTTGCTGCAACTATGGTAAACGTCGGTGCTGCTCGTGCTGCTCAAGGTATTCCATCCACACTTTTATACTTCAATGATTCAATCGAATTTGCTACTGGTTTACCTGGTCTCGACTTCGGTAGAGGTGAAGGTGTAGCTGTAGGATTCAGTTTCTTCTCTCACTCTATCTACGGTGGAGGAGGTCCTGGTTTATTCAACGGAAACCATATTGTAACAAGACATAGTAAAGGTTTCACAATTCCTTGTGTAGCTGCAGGTATGTCTTTAGATGCTGGTACTCAACTCTTCTCTCCAGAAGCAACATCTGGATTAATTAAAGAAGTATACAGTAGAATTGACGAATTCAGAGAACCTCTTAAATATGTCGCAGAAGCTGCTTCAGACATAAAAGGAGATATCTAATAATTTTTAATAAAAATTTACATCTAATTGATGGGGTAGAGATAAATGGATATTGAAATATTTCCTTATAGAATCATTGGTGCAGATACAACTGAAAAATTACTAAACGGTATTGAAAGTTTAGATGATGTTAGAAGGACTGTTATTCATGGACCAAGACTTCCCCCAGATGACCCTGATTTAGATCCAAAATATAAGGATAGAAGAGAAATTACAGTTAAAGGAAAACCAATAGAACTTAAGATTCGTGTTGGTCGTATCTTTGTAGATTTAACTTCTGAATCTGCTATTGCAGAAATTGAAGAAATATGTAATGAAGTACTTCCATTTGGATATGATATTAACACAAATAGGACTGAATACATTAGAAAACATAAAACTGTTAGTGACGCTATAAAATATGGTGTTGGAGATAATAATCTTCCAGATGAATTGATTGGAATGACTGATCAAACTAGACAACTAGCAGAAAATCTTGATTACATAGATTATGATGAAGTGGAATAGGTAATATGATTGGAAGAACAACACATGTAGTTGACTGCCGTGAAACCATGGGTCTTGGTGAAGGTGGAGGAATTGCTCAAAGAGGAACTTTCGCAAAATGTGGAAGTGATGTTATTGCTGTAGCGATGTCTCCTGGACGAAGACACATTACTAAACCGGTATGTGAAATTACATTTGCTTTACGTGAAGCAAATTTATTAACCAGTACTATGATTTTAAATGCAGGTGCGGGTGTTCCTGGAGATGCTCCGGGAGTTGGTGCTTCTAGTCTATTCGGTTTAACTCCAGAAGAAATTGAGCAACTAAATCAATATAAACTTTTAGTTATTCATTTAGGAGGAGTTAGAAATCATATTATTTATAAAGCAAGATTAATCTTAAGAAATGTAGACAAACCTTGCGTTATTATATGTGAATATCCTGTTGATTTTGAGGATTTTGCAAAAATAGGGATTAAAACTTCAAAGGTTATGCCTGATGAAGTTCAAACAAAAGGAACCATTATTAATATTATTAGTGGTGTTATAAGAGGACAAACTGTTTCTCAAGAACAATTAGATGAAATTATTAGAAAAGTTAAATTAGCATTAGGAGATGCATAATTATGGCACAATATTACCCAGGTACATCTAAAGTTTCTGAAAATAGAAGACATTTTGCTGACCCAGATCAAGAGTTAGAAAAATTAAGAGAAATTTCAGATGAAGATATAGTAAAAATATTAGGTCACAGGGCTCCAGGTGAAGAATATAAATCAGTTCACCCTCCTTTAGATGAAATGGATGAGCCTGAAGACATTGTAAGAGAAATTGTTACACCAATCGATGGTGCAAAAGCAGGAGACAGAGTAAGATATATTCAATTCGCTGATTCCATGTACTTCGCTCCAGCTCAACCTTATGTAAGAGCTAGATCATACATGAACAGATACAGAGGAATTGATACCGGTACTTTATCCGGAAGACAAGTTATCGAAGTAAGGGAAAGAGATCTCGAAAAACTTTCAAAAGAGTTATTAGAAACAGAATTCTTTGACCCAGCAAGGACTGGAATCAGAGGTAAATCTGTACACGGTCACTCCTTAAGGTTAGACGAAGACGGTATTATGTTCGATATGTTAAGAAGACAACTTATGAACAAATCAACCGGACATGTAGAAATGGTAAAAGATCAAATTGGAATTCCTTTAGATGAACCTATTGACTTAGGTGAACCTTTAGATGAAGAAAAATTAAAAGACATTACCACAATTTACAGAGTAGATGGTGACGCATACAAAGATGATGCTGATGCTGTTGAAGTATTACACAAAATCCATGTCACCAGATCCCAAGGAGGATATTGCCCTGAATAGGGGAGGTTATTATTATGGCTGATAAAAAATTCATTGATGCATTAAATAAAAAATTCAAAGAATCCCCAGATGAAAAAACCACCACTTTCTATGACTTAGGTGGTTGGAAACAATCTGAAAGGAAAACCGAATTCTACAATGCAGGTAAAGACATTGCAGATAAAAGAGGTATTCCTATGTACAACCCAGATGTTGGTAGTCCATTAGGACAAAGGACTTTAATGCCTTACCAATTATCTACTACTGACACTTACGTAGAAGGGGACGATTTACACTTCATCAACAACGCTGCTATGCAACAAATGTGGGATGATATTAGAAGAACTGTTATTGTAGGATTAAACACTGCACACA
>CAYQMW010000072.1:0-10249 GCA_964418715.1 uncultured Methanobrevibacter sp.
GGATAAATAACAGAAAAAAAAAATATAAAAAAGTAAGTTTGTGTCCCACCCTCAATTTAAATTTCCATGTCCTTTAAATTGTTATTATAGTAAATTACTTAACTTTTGTTATGCTAATTATTAAATAATTAATAATAAATTAGTTAAACAATTATAATCAGTATTTTTTAAGGGTTGAAATTGTTTAAAACTTATGAATATTAAAAAAGGTGATAATATGGTAGATAAAATTGATAGTTTTGAGGGAGAATATTTATTTTTAAGTAATTTTTATATTTGTAATGTTGAATATGATGGAATTGTTTATCCTCACACAGAAGCCGCTTTTCATGCTCAAAAGGTCTTTGATGATGAGACAAAGATGAAATTTACTGATATTGATCCAAGAAAATCTAAGAGATTAGGCCATAAAGTAAAATTACGTGAAGATTGGTCAGAAGTAAAAGATAATATAATGTATGAAGTTTGTAAAGCTAAATTCGAACAGAATGAGGGTATCCGTAAAAAATTATTAGAAACTGGTGATGCTACTTTAATTGAAGGAAACACTTGGGGTGATCAGTATTGGGGTGTTTCAAATGGTGAAGGTAGAAACCAATTAGGAAAAACTTTAATGAGAATTAGAGATGAATTAAAAGAATAGTTCATGATTTTATTATTCATATATTAAATTTTTATATAGTTAAAACTAAAATAATTATATGATTGAATTTTTTAAAAGAAATAAAAAAGTTTTAATAATATCCTTAATACTATTTTTAGTCTGTGCAATTGGTGCAGGTATTTATAGTTATTGTAGTGTAGGAGATGATTATGGTAGTATTTCTAATGCCTTCTATCAAAAGGCTAATAATGGGACCATAAATCAGACTAATGATTTAACTTATAATAGTGATACTATTGGTTTGCTTTTACATAATATTATTGCAGATTTCATTTTGATTGCTTGTGGATTCTTATTTTCAATCTTTTCAATATTAATTGCAATATTCAATTCAGTAACTATTGGTATACCATTTGGAGCAGATTTAACATATTCTATGGTAACAATATTTCCTCATGGAATATTTGAATATACTGCATTAGTATTTGCCCTTGCTTGTGCATTTAATATAACTAAACTAGAAATAAAAATAATTAAAAATAGAAGTTTTAGAAATACTTTAATGGACCATAAACGTGAACTAAAAGATATTTTAATAATGTGTGGAATTGTTTTTATTTTATTAGTTATTGCAGCAATTATTGAATGTAATATAGTTCCATATTTTGCACACTGGTATTATGGAGTTTAGATATATTTTATTACTAATTGTTTAGTATTTATATTGCTAAGATCTGATATCTGGAAGTTAATATAAATATTATTATCAATTAGTTAAATTTATTAAATTAATGAAAATAATTTAATGTTTTTTTTTAAATTATATTTATAGTAAAAATTTATTTTATTTAAGAATTATAAAAAAAGAAAGTAAAAAAGAATAATTAAATAATTATTCTAGTCTTCAATTAAATTTTCTCTTAATTTTTTCAAATAATTAAGTTCTTTAGCAATCTTTGCTTGTTTGCTGTGACGTAATTCTGCGGAATTATCTTTAAGTGCACCTGTTGGGCATACTTCCACACATTGTTGTGTATCTTTATTAATACACAAGTCACACTTTTTTGCATGATTGTTGTCCATATTTATTGCACCGATTGGGCAAACATCTCTACAAACTCCACAGCCAATACATTTTTCCTGATTGATTGTGATTGCTCCGCCAAGATATTCGATAGCTCCTTCGGGACAATTTAAAAGGCATGGTGCTTTATCAGGACTACAATGCATACAGAATAATGGTACTCCGTCATAGATGTGAATTGCATTATTTGGACATGTCCTTTCACAATTACCACAATCTACACATTCTCCAGGATTTAAAACTAATTCTCTCATTGTTTCACCTTAGTCCTCAAAAGCTTTACCTGCTCTTATACCACTTGTCAATACATTAACCATAGATTTTGATTGTTTTTTATTGCCGCCAGCAATTTTGGAAATATACTCGCTACGTTTTTTATCAACAAGTTTTTCTGTATCTACTAGTGAGATAGCTCTTTTAGAACATGCCTGAACACATGCAGGTCCTTCTGGTCTGTCAATACATCTATTACATTTTTCAGAACTTTTATCATAGATGGTGATTGCACCAAATGGGCATGCTAAAGCACATAAACCACATGCAATACATTTGTCTGATTCAATTCCTTCATTTGTCATTGCTCCTGTAGGACATATTACTTCACATGCAGGATCTTGACATTGTTGACAAAGAACTGGGTAGTAAGAACTATCATATTCTAAAATATTTATTCTAGAAGTTCCATGTAATGAACTACAAGCATTTTCGCAGTCTTTACATCCATCACATAAATCTCTTTGTACTAATATTTTTTGCAATGTTCTCACCTCAGATTCCAAATTCTTCGCATTGGTTATCTACATAATCTTGTATGGTTTGAACTTCCTCTTCACCTAAATGTTTGAATCTTTTTTGTGATTTTAAATATTCGACTACAGGTTTTCTTTCAGTTGGTCTATAAGTTACTCTAAATTCACCATTTTCAATTTCATATAATGGCCAGAATCCAGTTTCAACACCAAGTCTTCCTACTTCAATAGTTTTTGAAGGATCGAATCCCCAACCAGTTGTACATGGTTGGTTTAAGTGTATGTAAGCAGGTCCTTTAGTTTCAATTGCTTTTTTAACTTTTTTCATATAATCTTCAGGATATGAAATAGAAGCTGTTGCAATATATGGAATTCCATGTGCAGCCATAATCATAGGCATATTTTTCTTAGGTTTGTCTTCACCATAACTTACACTTCCACTAGGTGAAGTTGTAGTTGATGCACCCCAAGGGGTAGCTCCACTTCTTTGAATACCTGTATTCATATATGCTTCATTATCATAACAAATGTATGTTAAATCATGTCCTCTTTCCATAGCTCCAGAAATGGATTGTAAACCGATATCTACACTTCCACCATCTCCACCGAATGCTATAACATTAACATCTTCTTTTCCTTGAGCTTTAAGTGCTCTTTCAACACCACTTGCTACTGCACCAGCATTCTCAAATGCAACATGTACAAATGGAACTTCCCATGCAGTTTCAGGATATGGAGTTGTCATAACTTCAAGACATCCAGTTGCAGCAACTGCAACAGTGTTTTTTCCTGATACTTTAAGTGCTAATCTTACAGCTAATGCTGCTCCACAACCAGCACAACCTCTGTGTCCTGGTGCTAATAATTCTTCTTTAGGAAAATCCATTTTAGTCAACCTCCTCAACACCAATCCAATTAACTACTTTTCTTGGATTTTTAGTTCTCTCTAATACTTCGTATATTGCAGATGGTGTAATGTCTCTTCCACCGAGTCCAATAACAAAGTCAATAATTTCTTTATCTTCAACAGTTGTTTTTAAATCTTGATATAATGCTCCACCCATTCCAAAACTAATATCTTTTTCAATTACTGCTAATTTACTTGCACCTTTAACAGCTTCATTAATTTTTTCACTTGGGAATGGTCTGTATGAAACAATCCTGAGCATTCCAACTTTTTCTCCTTTATCACGCATTTCATCAACTAATACTTTAACAGTACTCATTACTGAACCTAAACCAACAAAGATAATATCAGCATCTTCACATTTGTAGGTTTCAATTAAATCGTGTTCTCTTCCAAATATGTCTTTGAAGTCTTTAAGTGCATCTTCAATTACTTCAATAGATTTGTTCATTGCAACTTCAACACCATATCTTGCATCCATATAATATCTTGAATCTGTGAAACTTCCAACAGTTACAGGTTTTTCAGGATCTAAATATGCGTATTTTGGAACATAAGGAGGTAAAAATTTATCTACTTCTTCTTGTTCTGGAACATCAACAACTTCGTTGGTATGAGTAATAATAAATCCGTCAATACATACCATTGCAGGTAATAATACATCCTCATTTTCTGCAACTCTAAATGATGTAAGTGTTAAATCTAATGCTTCTTGCCCATCTTTAGCATAGAATTGCATCCATCCAGAATCTCTTTGTGCAATGGAATCTTGTTGATCGTTCATAATACATAATGGTGCAGAAATAGATCTGTTTGCATCACCCATGACTATAGGTGCTCTCATACCTGCTGCTGCAAACAATACTTCGTGCATGTACATTAACCCTTGTGATGATGTTGCAGTAAATGTTCTTACTCCAGTACTACTTGCACCTATTGCAGCACTCATTGCACTATGTTCTGATTCTACTCTAATATATTCTGTATCAAGTTCACCATTTGCTACATAATCAGCAATATATTCTGCTACTGTAGTCATTGGTGTAATAGGATAAACAGGAATAACATCTGGTTTAGCTAATTTTACTGCATTTGATATTGCAGATGTTGCAGTCATAACTTTTTTAGTCATTTATTTCCCTCTCTAATTATCTATTTCCATTTCAATAGCTTTTACTGGGCATTCATTTGAACATATGCCACAGCCTTTACAATAATCATAATCAATTTCATATTCTGTGTTTATAGAACCTTCAGGACAAAATATGTAGCAGTTGTCACATTCTACACATTTTTCTCTATTCAAAACAGGTTTGAATGTTCTCCAACTACCGGTTTTATTAATTTTTGTACTTCCAGGTTTATCATTAGTACATCCTACTGATGCTATCATTTTAATCACCTTAATAATTATCCAATGTCATAAGCTTTTCTTACTGCTATAACATTTTTTTCTCCAACTTTACCTGGGAAAACATCTTTAATTACTTTCTCTAATGCTTCAATACTTACGACGCCACTTTTTTTAGCAAAGAATCCTAAAATAATAGTGTTTACAATAGGTCTTCCTAAAACATCTAATGCGACTTTAGTTCCATCAATTTTATGTACTGGTACTTTATCACTGGTAATGTCTTTGTGAGTGTTTATAATTACATCACTGTTTTCTTTTATACCAGAATATATATCAACTACATCTGCTAATCCATCATCTAAAACTAGAATGTGGTCAGGATTGTAGATTTGATATCTAAGTTCGATTGGTTTATCATCAATTCTTGTGAAAGCAGATACTGGTGCACCCCTTCTTTCTACACCGAATGATGGAAATGCTTGACTGTATTTACCATCTTCGAATGCTGCTTTTGCTAAAATCTCTGCAGCGGTTACAGCACCTTGACCTCCACGTCCGTGAAATCGGATTTCAATCATTTATTTTTCCTCCATTATATTGTGATGATTAATAATTTATTAAATCTATCATGTATAATCATTATAAATTACTAAGTATATAAATTTTTATATTTTTAATGTTAAATCATTATAAATTATTAAATTTTTAAATGATATAAATTTCATTATTTTATTAAAATCAATATTAAACTAATTATAAATTATAATAAACAATCAGAAATAATAAATAACAGATAAAAGATAATATTAAAAGTTTATTTATAAAAACAAGCATATTATCAGAAAAGAGAATTTTCATTTTTCTTAAAGTTTTTATCAATTTTTCAAAAGTCTTTTTTAAATCTTTCATGATAAATTTATAAGATATGTATTACTTTTAATTAAAAAAAATAATTATAATATTACTATAAGTCTTATCTGGCATAATATAAATTTTATTAGAAAATCTAAAATTTATACAGTTTTATTATTTTTTGATAAAAATTAGATTTTTTTTTAAAATTTCATATTCCAATCTATTTAATTTTATACAAATTGAAGAATTTTTCAAAAATAATTAAATGATGATATTAAAAAAATTTTAAAACAAATAATATTTTCTTAAAAATTAACATATGTTTTTAATAAATTATTATAAATTATATTAGACATATAAATTATGTTTAAACAAATATTTTTTTTAGAATATTTTATAAGTTTTAAATTCCATTAAAAATAAAATATCTTTTAATTAAAATGCAATTAACAATTATAAAAATTAACTAATAAAAAAATTTATTTTTCTAGCTGTGATATTTATGAAAATACTTTTATTAACTGGAAATTTAGCATATAATGATGTTAAAAATATAATTAAAAATCAAAATCATGAAATCACTGTTTATAAAATAGATTATAATGTAGCTGCATTAATCACACCAAAAATCATAATTAATCAAATCAAAAATGATTTATTAGGAAATTTAAATGATTTTGACATGATTTTAGTTCCAGGACTGATGAATCAGCCAACTACAGATATTGAAAAAACATTTAATATACCAACATTTAAATCAACTAGAACTCTTGATAATTTAGACCTTCTTTTAAACAATTTAGATAAAATCCAATTATCATCAACTGAAGCTGCAGATGATTTAATGGATAATATAAAATAATTAAGATCTATAAACATTTACACATATTAATAAACATTTTTAAGCATAATTCACTTTTAAAAATTAATTAAAAATAATTATATTCATTAATTTTTTTTATGGATTATGGCCAAATAAAAATAACTATTTTCAATAATTTATTTTTTTTATGTATTTTATTAGGGCAAATAAAAATAATTAATATTTAATAATAATATGATGAATATAATAATATAATAAACATATTGATTATCAACTATTTTTATTGGTTTAGAGAAAAAGGGATAAATATGAAAATTCTTATTATCACAGGAAACTTGGCTTATCCTGGAATTATGGATGTTATAAAAGATTCTACTGAAGAGGTTATTGTTCATAAAGCAAATACTCAAGTTGCAGCTTTTTTAACTCCAAATAAAATCATTAAAGAAATTAAAAATAATTTCGCTGACCAGTTAGATACTATAGATATGATTTTAGTTCCCGGCTTAATTAGAAGATCTACTGAAGAGATTAATAAAGAATTTAACATCCCTGCATTTAAAGGACCAACTGACTGTGCAGATTTAGGTATGGTTATTGATTTAATTAATGATTTAGAACTTGCAACTGATAAGGCTGCAGATAAATTAATAGAAGAGGAAAAAAGAAAAAGAGCAATTCAATTTATCCGTGAATTTGAACAAGATACTGAAAAAAGGGAAGAACTACTTAAAAAACCTAATAATATTTTAGTAGGTAATTTACCAGTAGGGGAAGACTTCCCAATAAGGGTTTTATCTGAAATTGCAAATGCACCTTCACTGCCTAAGGATATGCTCATAAAAAAAGCACGTCACTTTGTTGAAAGTGGTTCTGATATGATTGATATTGGAATGGCTGCAGGTGAAGATAATTCTCATTTGGTTCCAGATTTAATTAAAACATTAAGGCCTGTTGTAGGTGATAAACCTTTAAGTATTGATACATTAAATCCTAATGAAATTAAGACTGCACTTGAATGTGGTATTGATTTAGTTTTAAGTTTAGATTTAGGTCATGCAGAAGAACTTGTACCTTTACTTAAAAAATATGATGTACCTGCTGTTCTTCTTCCAACAAATTTTGCAATAAACAAGGTTCCACACACTGTAGAAGAAAGACTTGAATATATTGATGAGTTGATTGGATATTGCACTGAGTACTCTCCAGAAGGACAAATTGATTTTATTGCAGATTTAATACTGGATCCTGTAAACAGTAGCAGTATTGTTGAATCTATTATTGCATGTAAAGAGTTTAAAGATAAAAGTCCTTACCCCTTGTTCTTTGGTGTAGGTAATGTAACTGAACTAATGGACACTGATTCAGTGGGGGTCAATGCACTCCTTGCAGGTATTGCTATGGAAATTGGAGCAAGTGTTTTATTTACTCCTGAAGAGAGTGGAAAAGCAGAGGGCAGTGTATATGAATTGGCTGTTGCAAGTAAAATGATGTTTCTTGCTAAAAACAGAGCATCAATTCCAAAAGATTTAGGAATCAATCTTTTAAGATTTAAAGATAAAAGACAAAGGGCAGATGTTATTGGTGAAGTTCTTTATGAAGATGATTCAAATATAAAACATATTACAGCAACAGAATCATCAAGATTTGTTCGTGACCGTGCAGGAAGTTTTAAAATACGTGTTAATTATGCTGAAAACTTTGATGAAAGATCTATTATTGTAACTCACTTTAAAAAAACAGTTCCGGATATTGTTGTTGAAGGTAAATATCCAAAAGAAATATATGATGAGCTTGTAAGACAAGGTTTAGTTTCAATGATGGACCATGCAGCATATCTTGGAAGTGAACTTCAAAAAGCATATATTGCAATGTTAACTGGTAAGGATTATATTCAGGACTTTGAGCTTTTTGAGCCACCAATTGATTTTAATTAAAATTTTAGTTAAATTAGTCTAGAAATATAATTTATGAATAAAAAAAAGAATTTTTATAAAATTTATTATAAAATTATTTTTCTCTAAAATATCACTAATTTTATTAAAAAAAGATTTATTAAAAAAGTATTTCATCTAGAAATATCACTAAAATACTATTTTTCTTTGAGAAATATCACTAAATTTTTTAAAATAAGAATTATTATAAATGTATTTCGTCTAGAAATCTAATTTAAGAATATTAAAATGAATATTAAGTTAGTATTTTATTGTTTAAATAAAAAACAATAATTTAGAGTATAAAATACTCTAAAATTTCATTGTTGTTGTTGCTGTTGATCACCTGGATATGGTCCGTCATAAGTGTCGTGGGCACCACCATCAAGGGAACCGGAATCACTTACCTGTGGTTCTTGATTTCCATTATCTCCGGTGTAATCTCCATTTGCCTCATCTTCACTGCTGTCAGGATAATTTCCAGATTCATATTCTCCATTATCATCACTGCTGGAGCTGTCACTACTGTTAGTAGTATTCAATGTCATGTTGTGGTGTGTATAAGTTTGGTTAGTAGGCTCTGTAGTATTAGCTATTTCAGTATCGTCTCCTTTGCTAGTCATAGCAATTAAAGTTCCACCAACAACTAAAAGAACAGCAATTACAAGGATTAATATAATGTAATCTTCTCTTTCCATTCTCATCCCTCAATTTTTTTTACTTTATTTTTAGTATTAAGATAAATTTAATTAATATGTATTGTCCTTATATGAAACATTTATATAATTTATTTAATAACTTATCTAAATTCAATTATTTAAAACTTTTTAATATTTAAACTATATTCTTTCTTTAAATCAATTTTTAAATTATTTATCCATTATTTTATTTTTCAATTTTTTAAAAATTTACAATAATCTTTTAAAAAGATATTAATTTAAGGCATAAAAACTATTTATTATATTTGAAATACCAGGATTAATATCAGATCCACGCCATTCTAACATAACTCTTTTTCCATTAACTTCAAAGAATGCTAACCTATAATCGCCACGACTTTCAGAATGAAGTGCTACATAAACTATTTCATGACCGTCAAGGGTTCTGTTTTCTGTTGTAGGTCCTTCATCTTCATTATTTTCTCCTTCTGCAAAATATGCCCAGTCACCATTATACATAGTGTCTCCATCATTGTCATTACTGTAGACTGTAATGTATAATGTGTCATTATCTGTTCCATATAAGCCGTAACCAGGATAATCTGTTAGATTACCATTTTGGTATTCTTCTGGAATCATACAGGAATATCCATTAATCTCAGTTTTAACTCCACTAAAACTTTGACTTGTATTTCCACTAGATGAATCGCCAGAGTCATGATTTATAATAATTAATCCTGCTAAAACAATTACTAAAATTATTATTCCAATTAATATAGTTTTTTTATTCATTTTATCATACTATTGTAAATTTTATAAATAATTTTGAAATTTTTATAATTTTTTATTAATTTTTTCTAAATTATATTTTAATATAATAAATAATATATAAAATAAAATTTAAAAAATTTATTATTAAAATTATTAGAAGTTCTTATATATAATAATTTAATAAGCATTTTTTTAATTTTAATTTATTATTATTGTTATTATTTAGTTTCATAAAGGTAATTCTATGGATATAAGTTTAAAAGATATAGATAAGGGATTATTAGAAAGAGAGTATGTTTCAAATTCTGAAATAACAACTGCTGTTTACTTAGCATTGGCTTTATCTAAACCAGTTCTTATTGAAGGACCTCCAGGGGTTGGAAAAACAGAACTTGCAAAAACTATTGCAGATTCTTTAAATAGGGATTTTTACAGGATTCAATGTTATGAAGGAATTACTTTTGAACAGATTGTAGGAGAATGGAATTATCAAAAACAACTTTTAGAAC
>CAYQMW010000073.1:0-9959 GCA_964418715.1 uncultured Methanobrevibacter sp.
ATTAATTATGGCAAAATTCCCAGAAGCTGAAGAAAGAATTTTCAATGTAAAAATTTGCTTAAAATGTGGTGCTCGTAATCCTGCTGCTGCTTCTAATTGTAGAAAATGTGGTTACAAAGGATTAAGATTCAAAGCAAAAGAACCTAGAGGATAGATTTATTCCTCTTATCAAATTTAATTATTTATTTGCAAAAATAAATAATCCCTATTTTTATATAATTTTTATTAATTGTACTTATTTGTAGTATTATATGTTGTATTACTTGCTATTTTTTTTTAAACTTATAAATTATCTTCATTTTTATATTTAATGGTGTTTTATTAATTTTTAACTTTTTTTATTCATTAATCATTTTCATTGTTCTGTTTATTTAAATTTTAAAATTATTTCAAATCTTAAAATTATTTAAAATGTAATCTAATATTTTAATATCAAATAATAAACTAATTAAGCTCATAAAACAAATATTAAAAAGATTAGTAAAATTTTACCTAATCAATAATCTAATTGAGCTTGACTTATCCTTATATGTTTAAGTTCAAACTCAATTTTTTTATTTTCTATTTTATCTAAAATTTTTTATAATAAGTAATTCTAAATATAATTATATTAAAAAATCATAATTTAATTTTATTTTATTTAATCATTATTTTTATAAGGGATAATTTATGAATGTAGTTGAAGAACAATTTAAAGAAATTAGAAAAGATCATGTTTTACATTTAACATTAATTGATCCAGATGAACAAAGTCCAGATGAAGCGGTTATGATTGCAAAATCTGCAAGTGAAGCTGGAAGTGATGGAATATTAATTGGAGGTTCAACAGTAGATCAATATGATGTAGATTCTACATGTAAGGCATTATCTGAAAATATTGATATTCCAATTATTATATTTCCAGGAAATTCTTCAAATGTAAGTAGATATGCTGATGCTATATTATTTATGAGTTTTCTTAATTCAAACAATCCATATTATATTGTTGGAGCTCAAAGTTTAGCTGCTTATAATGTTAAAAAATCAGGCATTGACATTATTCCTATGGGTTATCTTGTTGTTGAGCCTGGTGGAACTGTTGGTTGGGTTGGAGAAGCTAAACTTATACCTCGCAGCAAACCAAAAATTGCTGCATCATATGCTATGGCTGCTGAATGCTTTGGTATGAGATATGTTTATCTTGAAGCAGGTTCAGGTGCTGACAGACAGGTACCTCCTGAAATGATTGCTTATACAAAGGCTGCAACTGATGTTATGTTAATTGTTGGTGGTGGAATTAGAGATGGTGAGGGAGCATATCTTGCTGCTAAAGCTGGTGCTGATTTAATTGTAACAGGTACAGTTGTTGAAGAAACAGAAAACGTCAAAGAGAAAATATCTGAAATCATTACAGGTATTCGAAAGGCGTCTTTAGAATAATTTTATAATATTATCTGATTATTTTATTAATGAATTTTATTGATTTATTTATTGATTCATAATTAATTCAATTAATAGATTCAATAATTCAATTTAATTCAATTTAATTCAATTTAATTTAATTTCTTATTTATTATTTTTTATTTTTTATTTGAGGGGGATAAAAATGTTAGATTCGCTATATGAAGAGGCAGTTAAAAAAAGAGGAGAAATCATACAGGAAATTGAAGAGTTTAACTCTCTTGATGTTGATATTGCAGATTATTGGAATTTTGAATATGTTGAACCATCAACAAAAAAATTTAAAATTGCAGCTGGTGACGGTAGCTATTCTCATAGGAAATTTTTAGCATTTAATTTATATGCCGTTGCAGCTTATGGAATAATCTTTGATGGTGAAGAATTATCCGATATTGAAAAAATTGAACTTGATACTGGAGAACATCATAAATTCTTTATAGAAAAACTCAGAACTAAAATGAGTATTTTTGAAATAGAAAATGCAGTAGAATCTATAAAAGAGCATAATGCAGATTATTTTTTAATAGATGGTTCTTTATTCGGTGATTTGATTAGGCCAATTCCAAAGGATAATGATTTAAAGGAATTAGCACTTCAAAATTTGGAACATCTATTTGAATTTTTAAATTACAAAAAAAAGATTATTGCAATTTCTAAAACATCAACTGCTAATGATGTGTTCCACAGTAATTATCCTGACATGTCTATTTTTGAACGCTTAAATAAGGCTGAAGGTTATTCTAATCCTATTTATAAAAATCTCTCTAATGAGATGAAATTTGAATTCCCAATTCGTAATGATTTCTTCCGCTCTTTAGAATTCACGATATTCTATCTCAGATTAGATGATTATAAAAATATATTGAAGGTAGAACTTCCATACAAAGCAGATAAAAAAGAGATTGAAGAGATTATTTCCATTATTAAAAGGGATTCAATTGAAGGGTATCCATATCTGCTTAAAAAGGCTCATAATGGTGTTGTTATAAGAAATAAAAATATTGAGGAACTTGCAACTATAATAGGTTTATATGAAAAATCAGGTAGGGAAATGTTAAAGTAATTTGATATTATTTTTTGAATATGAACTTCATATAATTTGAAAAATTCAAATAAATTTTCATATAATTTAATTAAAAAATGCTATAATTAAATTGATAATGACAAATACAAATTAAATTTAAACAAATCTAAAATTAAAAATATGCTTTAAGGTGAAATTATGGAAAAGATTATTGGTCGTGTAATAGGTGAAACTTCACTAACTGAGTTAAGTTTCATATCTAAGGATATGCCAAAGATGGGTGAATATGTAACAATGGAATATAATAATCAGGTAATTTTAGGTATGATTGAATCACTTGTTCGTGGAAGTGTGTCTTTAAATGCTGATATATATGATCCTGAAACAATATCTCGTATAAGAAGTATTGAGGGGGATGATTATTATATTAAGGGAAATGTCAAAATACTAGGAGATATTAATAATTTAAAAATACCACGTACTCCGGCTCCTCCTGCAACTGAAATTAAGATTGCAAGTGATGAAGTTTTAGACAAGGTATTTAAAAATGAAAATGGCTTGAAATTAGGTAGTTTAATATCAAATGAAAGTGTTGATGTAAAGTTGGATATTAATAAAATGGTTTCACGTCATATTGCAATACTTGCTATGACTGGTGCAGGTAAATCAAATACAGTAAGTGTATTAATTGATGGATTACTTGAGAGAAATGGTTGTCCTTTTATATTTGATATGCATTCAGAATATGTCAATGCTCAATTTCCAAATGGTGAAGTAAATGTAATCAGGCCGGAAATCAATCCGCTACATATGGAATTTTCAGAGATAAAGGCACTTGCAAATATTAAGTCTAATTCATATATACAGGAAAGATTCTTTAGAAAAGCATTTTACCTTGCACAAAAGGAGGAAAGAAAAGGTACACAATCTAATAACAATTTTATTAAAAGAATCAGCAATTTTCTCAATAATTGGTATGAGATGGGGGATGCAGAAACTCCAGTATATTATAATGATGAAAAGATTTTCAGCGGCATATCCACTAAGGATAAAAACTCTATAATGGATGTTATAAACAAATTGGATGATTTGGAACATAAATATGCTAAACTCTTTAACACAAATATTAAGACTATTTTATCTCAGATTGAATTAGGTCAAGCAAATGTACTTGATTTGGGCCAGGTTGATGAGTTGACTGCTGAGGTTTTAGTAGAACATATACTTAGAGTTTCTCTTAATAGCCGTAAAAGTTATATTCATGGAAAAAAAGACGAACTTTCATATCCTGTATTCTTTGTTCTTGAAGAAGCACATATATTAGCACCTAATGGTAGGGATACAAAATCCAAATATTGGGTTAGAAGAATTGCTCGTGAAGGTCGTAAATTTGGTTTAGGTTTATGTTTGGTAAGTCAATCTCCAAAAACCGTTGACCCTGATGCATTATCTCAGGCAAATAATATGATTATTTTAAGACTTGTTGAACCTAAAGACCAAAGACATGTACAGATGGCCAGTGAATCATTATCGGATGATTTGGTCAATCAGCTTCCGTCTTTAAATATTGGTGAGGCTCTAGTTTTAGGACTTATGGCTAAAGTTCCGACCCTTGTTAAGGTAGATGAGTTTAAGGGCCGTAGTGTTGGTGGAGATATTGATATTGTAGGTGCATGGGAATCTGGTGTAAAAAAAGAAAAAGAAGAACTTGAAAGACAAATGGAAGAATCAAGTGTTATGGATGGGAATTATTAATTTTTCATTAAAATTTAATTAAAATTTTTTATAAGATCTATTAATTTGGTTAAAGATATAAATATGCTTAAACAATACTTTGTTGATTAATTATAGAGTATATTATTATATTTATTTCATTTAACTAAATTTTTTCAAATAATTTTTATATTAAAAAATTTTATATGTTGACTTTTATAAATTTATAATTAATTACTTAATTTCTAAGTATCGGTTTGATTTTTTTACTTATTTATAAATAATTTATTGTTTTATTATTTTATTATTTATATTAAATTACTTAATTTACTTAAAATTTGAATTAATAAATATCGTGAGTGATATAATGAGATTTGCACATTTATCCGATACTCATTTAGGTTATAGGCAATATGGTTTAGTGGATCGTGAAAAGGATTTTTATAGTGCATTTGAGAGAATTGTAGATAAGATTATAGAATTAGATTTAGATTTCGTTATTCATAGTGGGGACCTGTTCGAGTCTTCACGCCCATCTACAGATGCACTTATTGTTGTACAAAAGGAATTTAATAAATTAAAAGATGCAGGCATTCCTCTTTATGCTATTGCAGGTAATCATGATTTGACTAGAAGAGCAAATCCAATACCTCCACAGGTACTTTTTAAAGACAATGGGATTAAATTAATTAGTCCTGTTAAGCCTTATTTTAAGGAGGATGATTATTTCGTTGGAGGAATTCCTTATATGCCTTCAAATAGAACTCTTGCATTTAAGGAAAAATTGGATGTTATCTCTAAAAAGGCAGAGGGCTCTGAAAATAAGATTTTAATATTACATCAGGGAATTGATAAATATATTCCTCAATATGAGGTTGAAATTGGAGATATACCTACTAATTTTAATTATTATGCAATGGGTCACTTGCATAACTATATTAATGATTCTTATGGGGAGGGTCGTCTTGTTTATCCTGGTTCAACAGAAATTTGGAAATCTAAAGAATTAAATGATTATAAACTTAATGGTAAAGGTTTTGTTCTTGTTGAGATGGATGATGGTAAAGTGGAAACTGAAAGAGTTTCTGTCGATATTCCTCGTAAATTTATAAATACAAAGGTTGAATATAAAAAACTCTACACTGAAATTCCTAAATTTAAAGATGAAATTAGTAAACTAGATTTGAAACCTATTATTAATTTAAATGTATTCGGTCATGATTTTTCAAGTAGTGAAGTTTATGATTACTTGACAGGGGAGTTATCAGATTTATGTTTATCTTTTAGACCTAAATTTGATATTATACCTGATGATGAAAAGGAGATTCACGATTTTAATCAGGGCCCAATTAATATTAATCATTTAATTGCTGATAAATTGTTTGATGAAGGGGAAGATATAATAAATTTTACTATTAATCTATTGGAAGATTTGTCAAAAGATAAAATTGAAAATGCACAAGAGAGTATTGAACTATATTATGAAAAGAGATATGGAGGTGTAGCTGATGATAATTGAAAAACTTGAACTTAAAAATTTTAAAAGTCATTTAAACACTTCTATTGATTTTAATCAGGGTATTACTCTTATTATTGGTGAAAATGGTGCAGGTAAATCCACAATTTTAGAAGCTATAAGTTTTGCATTATTCAAACAACATACTGCTGGAACTATCTCAGATTTGACTAGAAGTTCAACAGACAATACCATAGTAAATACTATGAAAGTTACATTGGAATTTATGGCTAATGGTAATCACTATAAGGTTGTCAGATCAAAGGACAAGACCAAGTCACAGGCTACATTATATTACAGACATCTAAATTCTGATAAAACAGATTATGTTAATAATATTATATGTGAAGGAGATAAAATTGTAAATAGTGAAATTCAAAGTATCCTACAAATGGATGCAGATTTGTTCTTAAATGCTATTTATGTCCGTCAAGGAGAAATTGCAGAACTTGTAAGTAAAACTCCTTCTGAGAAGAAAAAACTAATTGGAAAATTATTAGGTATTGATTCACTTGAAAAATCCTGGAACAATATTAAACAATTTATATCATTTTATGAAAATAAGCAGTCAGAATATAAAGGAAAATTATCTAGAAAAGAAGATACTGCTAATGAACTCAAACAAAAGAAAAAACAATATGATGATTTAAACACTGAAATTACTAAAATTCAGGAAGAGTTAAATCAAATCAATAAGATATACGATGAATTAAATACTGAAATTAAAGTTTTAGAGGCTAATAAAGAAGAGTATGTCAATACTAAAAATATAATTGATGGAGATATTAAAGAAGAGGATCGCCTTAAACAAGAAAAAACAGAGCTTCAAAACCAATTAGATGAGATTAGAAAAAATGAAGAAGAGATTCAAAGGCTTGAAAAATATGTAAATAAACTTCCTGTCTTTAAGGAATATAAGGAAGCTGCTATTTCTCTCCTTGAAATCACTAAAAAGAAAGATGATTTAAATAAACAAAAAGAGAATTTTACTATACAGAATAATATTATAACAGAAAATGAACAAATATACAAGGATTATATTCGTCTTGAAACAATTATCAATGATTTAAAAGAGGACAAATCCAATATTGAAAGTGAACTTAAGATTTATGAAAAAATATCTAAAGATAAAAACAAATTACTTGAAGAATTTACTGGGGAAAATGATAAATTCACCAAATTCAAAGAAGATTTACTTAAAAAACTATCAGAAAATGGTATTGGTGATGTTGATGGTGAAGATTTTGTTCTAATTAATAAAGCTCTTTCACTTACAATTTCTAATATGGAATCAAGAATTATTGAAATTGATGATGAGATTTTAAATAAAAAAAACATAAATTCCAAATCCCTCCAGATAATAGCTCAAAGTGAAAAACCACTTGAAGAGTTAGAGTCTGTAGGTGATAAATGTCCAATTTGCCAATCAAATATTTCTAATCAGAAAAAACTTGATTTAAAGAAATCTTATAAGGATGCAATTCTTGATTCAAAAAATACTATTGATCAAAATAAGGAAGATATTAAGAAGTTGGAAGCTGAGAAAAAAGAAATTAAAGATAAAATCAATAAACTTGCAGCAATTGAAAAAGATATATCTTCTAATATTTATTTAGTAGATAAGATTGATGAATTAAAACTTAAGCTAGATTCTATTGAAGAAGAGATTAAGTCAATTAAAGTAAATAATGAAGATTTGGATAAAATTTCAGAAAAAATAAAAAATCAAGTTGACAGACGTAATTTATCAAAAGAAGGTTATGATAAATACATAAAGGCAAAAGGTGCTATTGAACAACTTCTCCCATTACATGAAATAGAAAATAAGATGAAACTTTTAAATGACGACCAGGATTATCAAGTAAATAAGATTAAACTTGCAATGAGTAAAGATAGCGGTCTTAATTCTGATATGGAAATTGAAGAGATAGATGCTAAAATCAAGGACTTGGAAGAAAAGGTTGCAATTTATAGTGAACTTAAAGGAACTATTAAAATTAAAAGTTCTATTGAATCTAAACTCAAAAATAAAAAAGAATCACTCAAAGAAAGGGCAGAAAGTCTATTAAAGCATCAGGAAGCTCTTAAAACAATTAAGTATGATGATGAGAAATATAATTCACTTGCTTCACAACTTGTCAGTATTGAAGATAAACGATTAAACCTTAACAATAATAAATCCAGAATTGAAGGTGAAGCAAAAAATATTGGTGAAAATATAGCATCTCTTCAAAAGCTTGAAGAAGAATTTGCTCAGATTGAAAAAGATTATGAATCTGTAAAGGATTATAAGGAATTTTTAGAAAAAATTCGAAATCTTTTCTCAAAAGATGGCTTACAGGAAGATTTAAGAAAACTTTCAAGACCGGCAATTCAGATGTATACTAAGGATTTCTTTGAGGAATTTAACTTTCAATATTCAAGTTTAATTTTAGATGATGATTTTAATGTTACATTATATGGTCCTGAAGGTGAATCAAGTTTATCTATGGTAAGTGGTGGTGAAAAAATAGCTATTGCACTTGCACTTAGGCTTGGAATTACTAAGGCTATGAGTAGTGGAACTATGGAAACCATTCTTTTAGATGAGCCTACAATTCATCTTGACAGTTACAGAAGAGGAGAACTTATAGAATTACTTAGAAAAATGTCTACACTTCCTCAAATGATAATTGTTACACATGATGAAGAATTAGAAAATGCTGCTGATAATATAATTAAGGTAGTTAAAAATAAGGGTATTTCCCAAATTAGTGATGGGGATGAAAACTAGTTTTATCTAAAATTAGTTTTTTTCTTTTATTTTATGGTGATTTTAAAAAAAATTGGAATAATGATTGATTTAAAAATCATCTAAATCATCGTATTCTCCATTAGCTGCACTTTTAATCTCGTCTACAATACAATTAGCATTCCATCCAATAATAGTAGTTGCAACTTCCTCTAGATTTTCAGGAACTTCCTCAACACCATATGGTCTAATTAGTATTATCGGTATATCATAGTGTTTTGATGCAGTTATAATATCATCTATTTCCTCTTTATTTTCTTTATATACGCCACTAAGTATGACAATTGCATCTATTTTTTTAAAAAAACTTTCAGGCATATGAGCATAAGATGCAGCTACTGATTCTTTCCATAAAAAATCCGTTTTAGAATATAATTTTTCATAAAATTGCTTATGATCATTAGCTTCACTTTCCCCTCTTGAAATTAAAAGATTATATATTTTATCATCTTTTTCTTCTTCAAACATCTTATCTACCTATTAATTTTTTTTAATTCAATTTATAAATAATAATATCTATTGTCCATTATTAATGATTTTTATAATTTTTATTTTTTTTAAATTAATTTTAGTTTTATAGTAATTTTCATAATTTTTAAATGAATTTGAATTTAGTAATATTTTTTATAATTTTTATTTATTTTATTAAACAATTTATAATTTTTATTTTTTATATTTTAAAATACTTTAAAAAATTCATATATAAAATTATATAAACACATGAATATATAATTATATTTATTAATATTAAAATTTCTTATATCTTAAAATTCTTTAATTTTCAAATAATATATATTTTATTAAGAAATTATGATTATTTTTTATTAAAGAATTATTATTTTTATTTTCAAATGTTTAAAAGGTTTTATTTAAAATGAGGGCTGCTGTTATAGGACTTGGAGTTGAAGGTAGGAAGGCTTCCAAATCATTACTCGATCATGGTTGGTCAGTTTATGCATCAGATTTGCAGACAGACATTAACCTTAAAGAGATTGGAATGCCTATTACTGATATTAATGTAATAACTGATAATACTCAACAAATTTCTATAGTTGCCGATAATCTTTATATTGATTTGGGGTCTAATGACATTACTCGGATTAATGAAAGTGATGCAATTGTATTAAGTCCCAGCATGTGGAATAGTAAGTTTGCAAATGAATTTAAATTGTCAGGCAAATTGCTTCAAGATATTTTAAATAAACATAGAAAAATCTATACTATTGGTGTTACAGGGACTAATGGTAAAACCACATCCGTATATATGATTAAATCCATTTTGGAATCTTGTGGTAAAAAGGTTTTAGTTGGTGGTAATGCGGGTGGTGGTTTTGAAGGATATTATGATATTATTCTTGAAGCAGAATCTGGAGATTATGATGTACTTCTTGTTGAAGTATGTGATATGACCTTAAGTTTCTGTGATTATTGTTTCAGTTTTGATCTAATTGCTTTAACCAATATGGGTAATGACC
>CAYQMW010000074.1:0-9731 GCA_964418715.1 uncultured Methanobrevibacter sp.
TAAGAGATTTTAACTATTATATTTTTTATTTACTTTCACTTTTTTTATAATTCTTTTTAAACAATTAGTATTTTACTTAATTATATTTTTTAAAATTTTATCTATGTTTTAAATTAGGTGTTGGTTTTTTTATTTTTAATTTTTATTCATTAGTCTAATTATTTTTAAAATCAGTTGAAAGAAATTATATTAAAGTTTATTATATTTATTTCACTTATTTTTTAAAAAAATAATAATATAACTTATTTTAAAATTTAATAATAATCTTTATTATTAATAAAAATATAATTTAAACTATACTATATTATTAATCTAAAAATCATTTACAAATGACTTAGTATATTATAAAATTTAGGGAAGGTTTATAATGAATGCATTATTATTGTTAGGTTGTCCTGAGGTACCTTCACAGACTCCAATGGCACTTTATGCAGTAGATAAATTAACAGATATGGGATATGATGTTACAATATCTTCAAATCCTGCAGCAGCAAAACTTGTGAAAGTATCAGATCCTAAAGGGTATTATAAACATAAAAATGTTAATATTGATAATTTTTTAGATCAGGTGGAAGATTCAGATTTTGATTTAATCTTAGGTTTTGTACATAAAGATGCGGCAGCAGCATATTTTAGTACTTATTGTGCTTTAATTGGTGCTGCTAAAAAAATAGCATTAGTCTTTCAAAGAGATCCCGCATTGGTTGAAGAATATGCAGATATGGTATCTCAAAGTACAGATGCTGAAATAATTAAGGTTAAAGCTTATCATAATCCAAATCCAATCAGAGTAAGTTTGGATAAGGCATTAGCTAAATTAAATGAAGAATAAGAATACTTAAGTTTATATTTATAATTAATGGGATAATTAATTAATGGAGGAGAGATTATGTCATTTTGTTTAGATAACTATCTTCAACAGTCAGATGATTATGAGATTTTACTTGCACAATCAGGTTTTAGAGAATGTGCTGATGAGGTACGTAAAAATTCAAAAGAAATAGTTCATCTTAATCCCGGTGATAAAGTTTTAGGAATAAGACTTATTGGAATTCCCCCTATACCAGTTGGAATTAATCAGGATAAAAAGACAATATGTATTACATATACTAAACCATGTAATGGTACATCAGCAATTGAACTTCCTGTTGAACAGGAAGATATTGATGAACTTTTAATGAAAAACATTGATTATAAACATTGATTAATCTTTTAATCTTTTATAATTTAAAAAACCAAAAAATTAAACTAATCGGAGGATTTGAATGTTAACTACAGTAGTTGGAAGTTTTCCACATGAACTTAAAGCTCCAAATACCTTTAATGATAAATTAAAAAATATTCTTGGCTCTTATGATCCTTATATTCAGGCTATAAAAGATATTGTCACATCAGAACTTAAAGCAGGTGTGGATATTGTAGCTGATGGGGGCATTAGGGAAAATATGAACATGATAAATTATTTTTCATCACATATGCCTGGAATGAGTATTGAAGAAGGTACAACTGTAATTAATTCTAAAATTCGTCCTCCTAGGGAAGACATTACAATAAAAGATATTAAAACTGCAGAAACTGCACTTAAAGATTTTTTAAAAAGTAGTAATTTGGATGATGGGGAGAAAGAGAAAAAAGCAATTAAGGCAGTTGTAACAGGACCCTCAACTATGGTTCACTCATCAAGGATTGGGGCTTTTTATAAAAACAAAGATGATGCAATACTTGATTATGCTGAGGCATTTAAAAAGGAATTATCTGCAATTGAAAAGAAAACTAATGTAAAATATATTCAGATTGATGAGCCTATGCTTTCAACAGGTATTGTTAATATGAAAACCGCTTCAGAAGCTATTGACATATTGACTGAAGGTAGAAAACTTCCAGTAGCAGTTCATGCATGCGGTACTTTATCTGAAATCTTTAAAGATTTGGCTGAATTTAATGTTGAGATTTTAGATTTGGAATTTGCAGGTAATGATGTTAATTTCAATGTTTTAAAAAATAATATATCTAAATTGGAAGGTAAAAAAATAGGATTCGGATGTTTGGATTCATCTGTTGATAGTGTTGATGATAAGGCCACTGTAAAAAAATTAATGGAAGATGCAGTTGAACTTTTAGGTAAGGAGAATATTTTATTTGATCCTGATTGTGGCCTTGGTAAATTAACTTATGATAATGCATATAAAAAATTAGAGTTAATGTGTGATTTAAATAAGGGATTTAACATCTAAATTTTAACAAAAGTGTTTTAAACAATATTAATACAGTTAAAAGGTAATGTATTAAATTTAAGCTAATGGAGAATATTTTATGGATGATTTTAAAACTATGATTGGTATATTTCTTAGAGGATTTTTAATGGGTATGTCTGATATTATGCCTGGAATATCTGGTGGGACTATTGCACTTATTACTGGAATATATGATAGGTTAATTGCTTCAATTAGTAATATTAAATTTATGTTTTTCAAACCACTTTTTAAAGGTGATTTTTCAAATTTTAAAAAAGGATTATTTGAAGAAGTGGATTTTAATTTATTCATACCATTGATTTTAGGTATGGGTATTGCAATGATTACTATGGCGAGAATCATCAATTATCTTCTTGGTGATTATGGTGCTTTTACCTATTCTTTCTTTGCAGGTTTAATTTTAGCATCAATATATATTCTCTATAAACAGCTTGGAGCATTTAATATTAAAACAATATGTATTACAATAATCTTTGCAGTTTTAGCATATCTTTTTGTAGGACTTAATCCTGTTCAGGCAGCTCATAGTTTACCTATACTTTTCATATCAGGTTTTATAGCTATTTGTGCAATGTTACTTCCTGGAATTTCAGGTTCTTCCATATTACTCTTGCTTGGTCAGTATGAATATATGATTTCTGCTTTGCATAGTTTTAAAATTGTTGATATTATTGTCTTTATTGTTGGTGCAGCATTAGGATTTATGTCAATGAGTAGGGTCATTAAATATCTTTTAGAGAATTACAAACTTGAAACTGTTGCAGGTCTTATTGGTATTATGATTGGTTCTATGAGAATACCAATGAGAGAAGTTATTGGTGTATCATCTTCCAGTTATATTATATGTTTGGTTATAGCAATTATTGGAATGGCTATTGTACTTGTGATTGAGACTAAATTCGACTATGAATTGATATAGATAACATTTTAAATTTTTTTTTTACTTTCATTAATTTAGGATGATTTTATGGAAGACTATTTTAATATTACAGATTGGCAAAAGTGGGCTGATAATTCCAAACACATGTTTAATGGAATAGTTGAGGGTGGAAGAATCGGATTTTTACTTGAAGGATTTGATGATTATATGGTCCTTCTAACTAAGGGTATTAATCGTGTTGATGTATCTCTTGTAGATGGACTTAGTGATGTAACTTTAAACAGTTCTCATGCAGATATTGTTTTTAAATTGTATCCTTCTGATGTTGAGGATATTCTTTATGATTATGACTTTAAACTTTTTAATGAATTACTAGAAAAACAGCATATTAAACTTTATAATTTAATAGATTATGAAGAATTGGATTATAATGGCTTTGAACACTTCCTTTCAAGACTTGGATTTTACTTTGGAGGAAGTCCGTATTGTGGAATTTAAATAACACTCTTTATTTACTTATTTTATTTTTCAAAAATTTAAAATCAAAAGATTATAATCTAATCATTGCAAAATATTTTAATAATAAATTTTATAATAATCAAAATCAAAATATTCAAATTATTAGAAAAATCTTTAATTTTATTTAATTTATTAGGTTACGGTATTATGGTATATAAAATCGAAAATTCTGAAATAGCAGATTGTTGGGAAGAATTAGTTAAATTAGTTTATACTCGGGGTAGTTTAGTTGATGATGAGAGAGGATCAACTACTAAAGAATTATTGAATGTTGTTACTAAAATTAAAAATCCCTTAGGAAAACAAAGTGGAGGATTTTTTGGTTTAGGTAAAGAGTATAATACTATTGAAAATATCCGTGTTCCAGAAGGAAATTTCTGGGGAGGAGATAGAATAACTACCTACTCTGAACAGTTTTTAAGTAGGGAAAATCCTGGTTTTGTATATACTTATGGTAGTAGACTCCGTAATCATGAAGATTACTTATCTGATGAGAAAGATTCTGAAGGATTTACTGGAATTGATCAGATTCAGGTAGCTATTGATAGATTAAAAAATTGTAAGGAGTCCCGTAGAGCTATTTCAGTTACTTGGGATCCACATCTTGATACAGTTCATGATGAAGTTCCTTGTTTAATTTTAGTAGATTTTAAAATCAGAGAAGATAGTTTATACACTACTGCACTTTGGAGATCACATGATATTTATGGTGCATGGTTCCCTAATGTTGTTGGTTTAACTTATCTTGCTCAGTATGTTGCAAATGAGGTTGGTGTTAGAGTTGCACCAATAACTGTTCACTCTATTAGTGCACATATTTATTCAACTGATTTTGAAGATGCTGAAAAACGTTCTAAAAAATAATTATTTCTTTTAATTTGTTTGATAAATAAAACAATTTTTTCACTTTTTTTATTTATATTTAGATAATTCATTAAAATAAGATTATTTCTTAATAAAATTTGTTTATTTTTATAAATTATATATTAATTTTTAAAATTCATTATTTATTTTTCTATTTTCTAAAAATAAACAATTTAATTTATTTTATTTTATTATTACTTAATAAATTATTTAAATCAAAGTATTACTTATTTTACATAATTTATATGTAAAATAAGCCTTAACCTATAATTATATATACTTATTATAATATATTATATACATTGAGATAACAATATAATTTTTTTATTATTATAAATATTGGTTAGGGATTTATATGAACATTAAAATAAGATGTTTAAGTCTTATTCTTCTTGTAATATTGATTATTACAATGTCGTTAACTGTTATTTCTGCATCTGATGCAGATAGTGTTATCGATGATGCTAACTCTGATGTTTCTATAGATAACTCTCCAAATACTCAAAATTTAAATAATACTTTATCTCAATCTACTAATTCTGAAAATAATAATGATAATGATGAAACTGTGTCTGCTACAGAGAGTAATGATATTCAACAAGCCACAGTTGCTTATTTTGATGCTTCTAAATCTATAGATGGTACCGGAACACAATCAAATCCCTATAATACTTTATCTCATTTAACTTCTGGTATGACTGCTTATATTGCACCTGGTGAATATGAAATGTCTTCATTTGTAGGTAAGGATTTTTCAGGTACAACAACTCTTATTGGCTCAGGTATGAATAATACAGTTATTTCCTTTAGTGGATCTGGTTTAACTGTCCTTTCAGGGGGAATTTTAAATATTCAAAATTTAACCTTGAAAAAAGGGATTATAAATCATGGTTCTTTAACATGTATGGAAGTTAATTTTTATAATACAATAGCAAATATGAATTATTACACTTCAAACTCTTGGGGTGGAGCTATTTATTCTACAAAAACTGGTATTACTCCTTCTGTTAAATTATATTCTTGTTTTATTTCAAATTCCACTGCTGCTTATGGTGGAGCAATTTACATGTCAAAATCTAAAGCGGAGATTTACAGTACTATCTTTGAAAATTGTACTGCAAATGTTTATGGTGGTGCAATTGCATCTGAAGCGGATTCATCGCTTAAAATTGCAAATTCCTTCTTTAATAATTGTATTGCAGCATCTAATGCTGGTGGAGCTATATATTCAAGA
The DNA here is from genome assembly GCA_964418715.1 of uncultured Methanobrevibacter sp. Classification (GTDB taxonomy): domain Archaea; phylum Methanobacteriota; class Methanobacteria; order Methanobacteriales; family Methanobacteriaceae; genus Methanarmilla. The sequence goes on from CAYQMW010000074.1 coordinate 5,753, forward strand.
AATAATCAATTAATTATTGAAAATTCTCACTTTTTAAATTGTAATGCTACAATGGGTGGGGCTATATGTCAGCTTGAAAGTAATTTGACTATATCAGGCTCTGAATTTAGCAATAATTATGCTAAATATGAAGGTGGAGCTATTTTTGATATGTTTGGTCCTATAAGTATTTCTGCAACCAGATTTACCAGTAATTCTGCACTTAATGGTGGGGCATTATTCTTAGATAATGATGGTTCAGTTAGTATTCAATCATCTGTTTTTAACCTTAATTCTGCTAGTGGAATAGGTTCTTCAATATTTTCAAATGGTAATTCTAATATTATCGATACTGGAAATACTCTTGATGAGGCTACTTTCCACAGACAAGATAGTTTTGACTTATTTACAGGTAATGAAAATTTTACAATAATTGTTAATAATGAACTTGAAGAGGATATTGTAATACCTAGAAGATATTCATTAATTGATTTTGGTTATACTTCTTCTGTTAAAAACCAATTTGAAGGTGGAAGTTGTTTCTCATTTGCAGTTCTTGCATCATTAGAATCATGTATCCTTAAAGCTAATGGACAAGAATATGATTTCTCAGAGAATAACCTTAAAAACCTTGAAACATTTTATTCTGATTATGGTTGGAAATATTATAAGGGAACAAAAATTTTACCAAATAATGGTGGATCTTTAACTATGCCTATAGCATATCTTTTAAGTTGGTTAGGTCCTATTTATGAGTCTGTAGATCCTTATGATGATTACAGCGGTATTTCTCATGTTTTCAATGATTCTGTTGTACATGTTCAAAATGTTTACTTTATTCCGGCTCGTCAAAATTATCTAGACAATGATAAAATAAAAGAAGCTATTATAAGGTATGGTGCAGTATTTTCTGATATGTATATGGATACTAACTTTTTAAATGAATATGCATATTATTACTATTATACCTCAGCTTTAAGTGATTCAAACTATCATGCAATCACTATTGTTGGTTGGGATGATGGTTATTCTGCAGATAACTTTAAAACCAAACCTCCTGCAGATGGAGCATGGATTGTTAAAAACAGTTGGGGAGATGACTTTGGAATGAATGGTTATTTCTATGTTTCTTATTATGATACTTTATTATGTCCTGTTGGAAAACAAGATGCTTATACCTTCATTTTAAATGATTCTACTCGCTATAATAAAAATTATCAATATGATTATGCTGGATATAATACCTATTATTACTATGATAATTCCATGTGGATTCAGAATGCATACACTTCAACTGGTGATGATTTAATTGCGGCTATTGGTACTTACTTCTATGATGATTATGATTATACTTTAGAAGTTTTTGTAAATAATCAGCGTCAATATATTCAATCTGGAAAAGGTTTTTCAGGATTTAATACCATTAAATTAAATCAACGTATAAATGTCTCAAATGGGCAGTTTTTCTATGTAAAAATAAATTTTATTAATGAAGGAGGCAAAGTTTATATTCCTGTTGCTTCTGATGATGTTATGAACAATGTTTTTATTGATAGAACATCTTATATCGGTTATGGAACTACTTCAAAATGTTTGTATAGTATTAAAGAAGATGCTCATCAAGTTGCATGTTTAAAAGTATATACTGTTGCAAGAGATGAAATAAGTGATACTAATATCGCTGTTAAATTAGATTCAGTAAATAATACTGAAATTGTTATAAAAGCTATTGTAACAGATGAATATGGTTTTAAGGTTAGCAGAGGCATGGTTACATTTACAATTGGAAATATTGAATATAAAGTAAATGTTGAAAATGGTATTGCAAAACTTATTTTAGATAGATTAGCTATTTCCACTTCTTCTTTAAATTTAAATGCAAGTTATTCTGGATTTGATTTGATTTATTCAAGTTCTTCAATTGAGGATGTTTCCCTAGATTTAACTAAACTTCCTGTTGAATTAACAATCACTCATTTTGGTGAAGGTTTAGTTGGTTCAACTGAAACTATTATTGGTGTTGTTAGTGACTGTCAAGGAAACTTTATCAAATCTGGAACTATAAATTTCATAGTTGAAAATTACATCACATCTGTTGAAATTATTGATGGAATTGCTATGTTTGAATGGACATTTAATAAAACAGGTAATTTCATAGTCAACGGAGAATATGAAGGTTCTGAACATTATTTATCAGATTCAGTTAATCACACTATTATTATTTCAACAATCCCACATACCATTACATTTTCCGTTCAAAATATGAAAACCATTTCAGGAACTGTTAAAAATGATTTTGGATCTACACTTTATGGTGAAGTTTTAGTATTAATTTATCAGGAAAATGTTTTAATTTCAAATAAAACTACAACTGTTACTGATGGTAAATTTGCCAGTGATTTTGATTTCGTTATTGGACAATATTCAATACAAACCACTTATTTGGCAAATAGTAAATATTCTGCATCACAATATGATTTGATTTACAATATTCACAGTTATCTTATTCATGCTGGTGATTTCACTACCTCTTATGGAAGTGGTGAAACTTATAACATTACTATAACCAATCCAAACAATATTACTTTACCTAATGTTCATGTTAATGTTTTAATTGGTTCTAAATTATATCAAGGTTATACAGATGGTGCTGGTGTTTATCATATTCCATTATCACAGGCTGTAGGTAATTATAATGTTAAAATATATTTAGATAATAACCCTTCATATAAAGTTTCAACAACTATGACTATTATGCCTAAAGGTTATCCTGTATCCAATCCGAATACTGCACTTAAAGCAGTTACCTTAAAAGCAACTAAACTTGTTGCAAAATATAAAAAAGGAACTTATAAAGTTAGGCTATTGTGTGGAAGTTCTCCACTTAAATCTAAATCTGTTGCTTTATGGATTGGAGGTAAAGTCAACTATTTAACTACTAATAATCAAGGTTATGCAAGTTACAAGGTCAATTTGGATCATGGTTATTACTTCTTTAGAGCAACTTTCCATGAAGCAGGTTATACTACTGCAAGTTGTACTTCATTTGTACAGGTAAAAAGAAATAAAAAATCATTTGTAAAATTATCTGTAACCGATTATACAGTAACTGCTAGTAAATCCAAATCAATTACTGCAAAATTACTTACTACTGGAAATAAAGCTGTAAAAGGTAAAACTGTAATATTTACTGTAAATGGTAAAACCTATAAAAAGAAAACCAATTCAAAAGGAGTTGCAACTTTAAGTATTAAATTGGCTCAGGGAGTATACTTCTATGGTGTAGAATTTAAAGGAGATGCGAAAACATCTCAGGCATCTGCTACTGGAAAAATAATCTCAAGTGCTTCAAACAATAAAAATGTTGTCACTACAGTTATGCCTACATCAGATACTGTTAAAAAAGGTAAAAAACTTACTGTACGTCTTGAAGATCAGTATGGTTATGCACTTAAAGGTAAGAAAGTAAAACTTACAATTAAAGGCCAAACATTTACCTTAACTACAAATGCAGCAGGTATGGTTTCAATTACTCTTAAAATTGCTCCTAAAATATATTCTGTTAAAGCAGTATTTACATCTGCAGATGGTTTTGCTGGTGTAAGCCGTACATTGAAAATTACAGTTACTAAATAGTTTGAATAATCCAATTTATTCAATTTTTTTATTTAAATAAAAATATTAAATTATTCTTTATTTTATCTATTATTTTTTATTATTTTAAATAAAATATAATCATACTTATTTTATTTATTCTAATTTTAAACAAATTTCTCTACTTTTATCAGATGCTTGTTTTTTTAGTTGATTTTCATTTAATATCTATATAAATCAGTTATTTTATTATTAATTTTTATTTTTAAGTGAAAAAATTTATAAATTAAAAACAATAATTAAATTAATATTGATAAAATATTTAAGAAAACTTAAGTTTTTATTATTATTTATTTTCAATTATTTAATGAATTTTTAAATAAATTTATAATTGAATTATCAAAAT
>CAYQMW010000075.1:0-9667 GCA_964418715.1 uncultured Methanobrevibacter sp.
AATATATTTATATAAATTATGAAATCTAATAAAAATATAGAGATTGATAAAATTATAAAAATTTTTAAAAAAGAAAAAAAATTGGATTTAATATTTTAATAAAAATTCAATAATGTGGAGATAAAATGGATAAAAAATATTTTATATTTATTAGTTTAATAATACTTATCTTTATATCCCTGTCCCAAGTGTCAGCTTCTGATAATGGAACATTTACTGACCTTAATGATGATATTGAATCATCCACTGGCCAGTTAGATGTTTCAAAAGATTACACTTACAATGATACAGGTGATGGAGAATATAAAAATGGTGTTTCTATTAAGGAAAATCTGACCATTAATGGAAATAATCATAAAATTGATGGAAATAATTTAGCTAGAGGATTGAATATAACTGCTCCAAAAGTTGTAATAAGAGATTTTAGTTTCATGAATTGTAACTGTGAAGATTTTGGTGGAGCAATACATAGTAACAGTAGCATATTAATTCTCGAAAATGTTAAATTTATAAATAATAAGGTTACATCCACTTTTACTTTTAAAGCAGAAAGTGTATTAAATTCCTCTTCTGGAGGAGGGGCAATTTTTACCAATAATACGAATCTTGAAATTATAAACTGTAGTTTTATAAATAATTATGTTAATGCTTCCCATTATATTAATGGCAGCTCTGAAGAATATGAAACTGGAGACTATATGATCTGTCGTAGTGAAATTTATGTTTATGGAGGATTTGATATTCGCGGCGGAGCAATATATGCATTGGGAGGAAATATCAATATTACAGATTCTAATTTCAAGGACAATTATGTTAACTGTTCATTTTATACCTTCGAAGGTACAATAGGTATTAATCCATATGGACCTGGAGGCGGATGTATTTATAGTGATAAAGCCAAAATAAACATTGTAAATTCTAATTTTACAAATAGTACTGTAAATATTAAATGCACCATATTTCCAATGATTGTAGGAGGTATTCTATCTTACAGCAAAGGAGGTTGTATTTTTATAGAAAATAATAATATTACTCTTGTAAATTGTAATTTTAACAACAATAGTAATGGTGCATATCCTGGCGGAGCAGTATATATAGGAGGATATGGAGATATTATAAATTCCACATTCAGCTATAATCTTGGAGGCATTGGTGGTGGAATCTATAGCGAAAACACTACTAATATTTACGGTTCCACTTTTATAGAAAACAGGGCAGTAGGTGGAAGTACCCTTTACCATAGAGGTGGTGCAGTATATAGTATGGAAGATTTGTTTATTGTTAATTCTACTTTTAGCAATAACTCCAAATATGAAATAAATGCATATGGAAATATTACCCTTATAAATACAAAATATCTATTTGATACCTATATATTTACTGAAGATTTAATAAAATATTATAATACAAATAAATCACTTATTATACAATTAGTAGACGAATCTAGTAAATGCCTTGAAAATCAGAAAATTACTATTCAGATTGGTCAAAAAACATATACTAGAACCACTGATAAAAATGGTATAGCAAAATTAAACATTAACCTTTTACCTAAAACATATACTGCTAAAATTATCTTTAACTCTACAGAACGATATAATAAATCCAGTGAAACTGTAAAAATTATTATTAAAAAATCTAATTTAAAATTAAGCTCTCAAAGTAAAACATACAAACTTAAATCTGTTAAGAAATTAACTGCACGATTAAAAGACAATAATGGTAAAAATCTTAAAGGTAAACTTATTACATTTACAGTTAAAGGTAAAAAATATAAGGCATACACTAAATCAAATGGAATAGCTACTGTTAGTGTAAAACTTTATAAAAAAGGTAAGTTTAATGTAAATATCCAATATGCGGGAGATAAATATTATAATAAAATTAAAAAGACTATTAAATTAACAGTCAAATAGCCAAATTATTAAAAAATATATTTTTTAATAAAGAGTCATGGCCAAATATATCAATTTAAATAATATTTTAAACAAAATAACAAATATTAATATTATTAAACTTATGGAGGAATTACAATTAATCAGAAAAAAATATTAGGTATTTTGTCTATTATTTTAGGGTTAATATTTATAATATATCCAGTATTTAGTAGTGTATTTACTTCACAAGTACTTGGTTTAAGCATATTAATCTTCGGTATATTCTCTATGTTTTCAGGAATTACTGGAGAACTTGCTCCAGGATTTATTGTTACTGGAATTTTACTAGCCTTGTTTGGTATAATTCTTATAACCAATATATTTGCATTACCTATTTTAGTTGCATTCCAATTTTATATTATTGGTGTTTTAATGATTTTCTTTGCAATATTTGCATTATATGATAATAGGAATGCAGAAACAATAGTAGCAGCAATATTAATTATTATATTAGCTATTATAATATTCTTAATAGGTTCCTTAACAATATTTGATCCTATAATTGCACCTATATTAATTGGACTTGCCTTAATTGTTCATGGTGTACATCAATTCTTAATGAATAAATATATAGAAACTTAAATATTAACTAAAAATAGTTTAGAAATTTTTTAAATAAAATTTCTTCACTATCTAAATTTTTTTTAATACTTTTTTGAAATTTAATTAACTAGTATATGATTAAATTATCTGATTTTACAGGTGGCAAAGAACAGATTGCTATTTTTAACTTATTTAAACCAAACCTATATCGGTTTTCAAAATTAAGACTTATTTTCAATTAAATCAAGAATATCATCAATAGTATTTCCAACTTCATATAATTTAATTTCCCTTGAGGATATGAAATTATTTTCAAACATCTTATTTAACATGTGAATTAAATCATCATAGAAATTATTAATATTGAAAATGATTATTGGTTTTTCATGTCTTTGTAAGTATTTTAATGTAACAACATCAAAAAACTCATCAAGAGTACCTATGCCTCCAGGAGTAATTATAAATACATCTGATTTTTTAAAAAACAGTTCTTTTCTATCATCCATACCATCGGTATAAATATACTCCTCACAATTTTCAAAAGGATCATCAAATTTACTTATCCATGATGGTGCAATACCATAAACCTTTCCATTATTTTCAAATGCACCCTTAGCTACAGCACCCATCATACCGTCTCGTCCACCACCAAAAACAATATTATAACCTTGATTAGCTAAGGTTTTACCTAAAATATATCCCTGATTTAGAAAATCTTCATCAATATCATCATTTGCAGAACCAAATATACAAATATTCATAAATCTTATTCCCCTTTTTTTTCAAATATTAATTATTGAATTATTATCCTTAATCTAATAATAATTAATCGATTCAAATCTAATTTTAATCAAATAATTTTCCTGTTTTAATTAAATGTCTAATTTGGTCATTGAAAATCCAAAACAGCATTGCAAATAAACATCCGAACATGATTATTGGAGGATAAACAAAGTAACCTAAAATATAAATTATTGCAAATAGAACCAACTCTATATAAGAATATTTTACCCCATTTTCCAGATACACAATCAATGCTATATTTCCAGGTTCATTGCTGATTAATAGTTTTGCCTGAAGGATATAGTGAATATGGGACAGAACAAATATAGACCCAAAACATGCCTGAGCAAAGAATGAATAGAAATTAGTAGATACCATTGTTGTAAAATATGGTAAAAATCCTACAATCAATAATGAAATCCCACTCATCCAAACTGTAGAGTTATGTAATTTATTTATAAGGTTAAATAGATTATGATGAGAATTCCACATATTAAAAATTACAAGAAAACTTATAAAATATGCAGCAAATTCAATCTTCATATGCCCTAATCCGGCAAGAGTTGGACTAGGAGGTAGAGGTATTTCAAGAATAATCAATGTAATAATAATAGCAAGTATAGCATCAACTAATGCTTCAAATCTTTCAGTCTCCACACCAACCAACTCCCTTGTCTTTTGAGAAAATTTTAGCTGTAAAGTTCCAGATGACTACAGATAACATACAGGAGATGAAAATTGCCTGCGGAATATTAAAGACTATTGCAATGAAAAAACCTATGAAAAATACTATAAAATTTAAATAAGTTGATTTGTCCATATCTAAATTAGGATGGTCTCCAAATTTATCTCGTTTAATAGCAAAATATGCTGCACAAATATATAAAATATTTGTTAAAATAAATATTAAACCATAAGAAGCCTGAGGAATTAATTTATCTGGATTAAGAGCGCACCAAGCTGTAAAGTATGGAACAAGTGTAACTACAAAAGTTAAAATCATATAAATTAAAATTACAATGTTATCAATTTCTTTTATTTCATTAAATAATTTTCTATGATGGTTCCAAATACTTAACAGAACCATGAAACTTAAAATATATGCTATGTACATCATTCTTAAATCCCATATACCTCCTAAACTTAAACTTTCAGGTTGAGGTATTTTAAGAATCATGACCGTCATCATAATAGCAAGTATAGCATCAATAAATGTTTCAAATCTACCTGAATCCAAAAAATCACCTGATACCAATAGTCTTAACCATAATAGCTGTAATTTGAATTTTTTAAAAAGTTTAATAATCCCCTAATAAATTAAAAATTATTAAAATTAATTTAAATTTTCCTACAATTAAGTTTAAAATTTAAAATTAAAATAAGTATTGATTTTTAGTTTGTTAAAAGAATTTTTATAAAAATAAAATTAAATGTAATCAGACATTAGAAAATCGATAATATTTCTATGTTTTATACCATTAGAAGAAAAGTCAAATTTATCCATACTTAAAACATATTTATCAAAATCGTCATCTGTTTTTGCAAGTTGTGCAAATTCCCTATCAAATATTTCCTTATTTGATAATAAATATGTCACCTGAACATATATTTTATCTTTATTTTTTCTACAAATAAAATCGATTTCTTTAACGTCTACTTTTCCCACCGTTACCTCATATCCTCTACGTAACAATTCAATATATACAATATTTTCTAAAATAGAACCAGTATTTTCAATATTTACACCATATTTTCTTTGATAAAAACCATGATCGACTAGATAATATTTTTCACTATGAACTAATATTTTTTTACCCTTAATATCTTCTCTTGGAGAGGGAAGTAGAAAACATGCATTTATTGCATATAATAAGTAATTTAAAATAGTATCGGCAGAAATTGTTCGACCTTCATGTTTTAGATACTTAGATACGTTATTTGCAGAGAAAGATTTTCCCATATTCATTATCGTATAATTAAGTATTCTATTTAACATGTCGCTATTTCTTAAATTATGACGGTTAACTATATCATTTAAAACAATAGTACTATATATGCCCTCTAAAAATGGATATTTATCCTGATTATCCACACTTTGAATTGGAGGCATCCCTCCATATTCCACATATTCTTCAAATAAAGCATCTAAATTTGATATATCAATACCTTCTATTTCTTCTTTATACTTTAAAAATTCCCTAAAAGAGAATGGATATATATTAATTTTAAAATATCTTCCAGAGATTAGTGTTGCCATTTCTCCAGAAAGTAATTCTGAATTAGAACCAGTTATATAAATATCACAATTAAAATCAACCTTATATGAACTAATACTTTTCTGCCAATCTTTAACATTTTGAATTTCATCAAAAAGTAAATAAATTTTTCCTTCACAAGATTCTATAAGTTTAGAAATACATTCATCCAATTGTTTATAATTTTCAATGAAATTATAATCTTGTGATTCAAAAGAAATTAGAAAAATATTATCTTGAGATATGCCCCTATCTAAGAGTTCTTCCCTAATATCATTTAGTAAAAAAGTTTTTCCACTTCTTCGAACCCCTGTTATTACTTTAATTGGTTCCTTATCTATTAATCTACTTATCTGATTAAGATATGATTGACGTTTAATTGCTTTCATTTTCTCACAAGTGATAATTTAGTCAAAATAGTATATAAATTTTATCGAGTATAATCGATAAAAGTGTGAAAAATAGTAACTTTATCGAGTATAATAGATAAAATTATAAAAATTTATAAATTCATCGAGTATAGTCGATAAAATTAAAAAATTCAAATTAACGTTAAAAATAGTTTAAATATAAAAAAAGCCCTAAATGAAGCAAATATAATTTAAAAATAAAAATAACTAGACATATAGATCTAATTAAGTAAATAAAATTAGAAAATATTAAAAAAATTAAAATAAAATAAAATAAATTAATTAAATAAATAATTGATTGATAAAATTGTAATTAAATAGTTATTAAATTAAATCACCATTAATCAAATAACATATAACAAAATTATCCGATTATCTCAAAACCATGGTTTTGAGCCTTAGTTACAATTACAAGATCATCATCATTTAAGTAATCTTTAACCTTATCTACAATTTCAGCATTCTTTTCATCAAAGACTGTAAAAATTGTAGGTCCAAATGAACTAATACCTGCACCATAACTAATTTCATTTAAATATTTCATTAAGTCCTTAATTCTATCATCCTGAACATCAATATCAATAAAATTGAATCCCTTATACTGAATCATATCTACAGATTTTCCATATCCCTCAATATCCTCTTCAAGTATAAATGGAATCATATTCATTAAAATAACATGAGCCAAATCTAAAACCTCATCAGATGGTACTGGACATCTTTCCTGAAATACATTTACTTCCTTAGAACCATTAACCGCATCATCTGCTTTTGGAATAGCCAATAATATATTCCAATCCTGAGGAAAATCATATCTTCCAATTAATTTCGGTGGCTTAGCAGGAGATGCAGAAGATGGTAAAAAATCAGGTTTTTCTTTTCTACTGTGACCAGCATCTAAAATAAATCCTCCACTTTCAAAAGCATAAGTACCAATACCAGAAGTACCTCCTCTTTTAACAACAGTAGACAATTCAACTGCAGATAACTCCATACCTTTTGATTGAGTTATAATCTTAGCAGCCCCAAGTGCTATTTGAGTTCCAGAACCTAAACCAGAATGATTTGGAATAATCTGATGTACAATAAAATCAAAGCCCTCTTCAATATTAAAATGTTCTTTTACCATATTTGCGGCAGACTTGATTTTATCAACATATTCTGCTTTAGTTTCTCCATCAATTTCTTCCTTAAAACTAACAGTGATTTCTGAATTTTCAGAAATTTCTCCCTCTAAAACCAATGAAGGGTCAGTTAATGTAAGGCCAATTCCTCCATCCATTCTACCAATTGAGCCGTCCATGTTTATCAAAGCCATGTGTAGACGAGATGGGCATTTAATAATCATTTAAGTGTTCCTCGACAGTTTTTAAAATTCTATAAAAATTAAAATCTATAAAATCTAATAAAATTATAGATTTTACACTAAAATATTTTATGATAATTATTAAACTTAAATATTTCTATTGATTTTTTAGATAAAATTGATAAAAAGAGACAGATATTCTGTTTTGAGGCTTAAAAAATATAGTAATTAAAAATATCCTCAAAGACAGATTATAATAAATAAAAATTAAAAATAAACAAAATAAATTAAAAACTAAATAAAATAAGAATAAAATTAAATAAAATAAGTTAAAATTAATAGTTAAAATGAAAATTAAAAAAAAAGCAAAAATATAAAAAAAGATTTAAGAAAAATAGTAAAACTATTTTTGCTTATTCTGTAAATCTAAAGCTGCTTTAGTAGCTTCTCTAGTATATGGAACTGAAAATTCCTGTTCAATATTTTGTCTATACCTAGAGTTCATTGTACAGAATGGGATAATTCTTCCATCTGGAACTACATAGTGTATAATACATTTTTGAACCCTGTCTTCATCAAAGTTATAAGGATCCATAAAGTGCATACATGCAATTAGCATAGCATTTTTAGAGAATTCTCCTAAAGAACTATAATCCCTGTCTTTAAAGATTTCAAGTAAAATTTTAGAGAAATCTAAATGACTTGGTTTTTTATCCTTCTCAAGATATTTGTATAATTTAGTAGCTGCATTTGCTGCAACTCTAGTTTTAGCACCAATTTTATGAGAAATTAATTTATCAGCACTTTTATCTAAGAAATCTAAGAAACCGTCAACATTTAAAAAGTCAGTGATTGGAATATATCTGGAATTACCTTCCTCGTCAGTTTCACGGTAAACATAAGTTGCACTACCACAGTGATGGTGACAGTTTAACATAATAGGATCCACTTCATCATCTAATGCATAAATAAATTTAGTGATTGGTTCAACTGAACTAGGCGGATAAAATGCATCAACAGAAATTTCACCACCAGTTTGGTCATCAACTAATTTTTGGAAATCAGGAATCGTAATTCTTTGAGATTCAACTAAATCCTTATCAATTCTTCCTGCAAAAGCAACAGGTTGGAAATTTACACCATAAATAATATCATTATTATCAAATGCAAAATCAATAATATCCCCAACTTGATCATCATTGATTCCTTTTACAAGTGTAGGTACAAGTACAATACCTAAATCAGCTTCCCTACATTTTTCAATTGCATTAAGTTTTTGTTGGAGTAAATCTTTACCCCTATTGTTAATGTAAGGTTCTGGAGTTAATCCATCAAATTGTAAGTATACAGTATTTAATCCTGCATCTTTCAATTCTTGTGCATAACCTTCTTTTCTTCCTAATCTTAAACCATTAGTTGCAACTTGAACATGAGTAAAGCCCATATCCTTTGCCATTTTAATGATTTGTGGGAAATCATTTCTAACAGTAGGTTCTCCACCTGCAAACTGAATAGCTGGAGTAGGAATAGGTTTAACATCTCTTAAAGTTTGAAGCATTCCTCTAATCTCTTCAAAGGTAGGCTCATATAATCTTTTACTTACAGCCGCATTAGCAAAACAAACAGGACAGTGAAGATTACATCTATTTGTAACATCAAGTAAACCTAAAACAGTAGTTGTTTGATGTTGTTCACATAACCCACAATTGTTTGGACATCCTGCATCTTTTGAAATTTGAGGATTTTCAATATAAGTTTCAGTAGAAGGATATTGATCCATCTTATAATAAGCTTCTGCATCACTCCAATAAGTGTTAACAAACTCACCATGTTCAGGACATGTTTTTTTAATCATGATTTTTCCATTTTCTTCAAAAACCACAGCATCTAATGGTTCATTACACTCTGGACATAAACTTCTTGTTTTTTTAATCAAATAATCACCTGATAAACTAAATCATAATATTATAATAAAATTCTAAAAGTATTAAAATATCATATATGAATTTTGTTATGAATTTTTAAAATGATTAAAATATATTTTAAAATTATTTAAAATATAATTACAAATTAAATTAAACTTATTATTAATAAATTAATTTAATAAGAGATAAAAAAATTAAAAATTAAAATAGAAATTCTTCTTTTATTTAATAAATAAACAAACTTAAAAAAATATTTTATTAAATTAATATTTAAATAAATCTAATAATAAATTATTATAATTAATATTATTTAAATATATTTAAAAATCATAATTATTTATAATGATAAAATAAGAGTATATTACTTTAATCAATCAAAAATATGCTTATTATTAAAATTGCCTTAAAATAAGATTAAATAATACATATTTTAATAAAATAAAAGTAGTTACGATGAAATTTTGAAAATAAATAAAAAATATAATAAAAATTTTCAAAATCAAATAGA
>CAYQMW010000076.1:0-9638 GCA_964418715.1 uncultured Methanobrevibacter sp.
AACATTTGCATCTGAAGAGATAACTTCTGATAGTGAAACTGAAGATAGGCCTGCAGTACAGGTAGGAGATCCATTTACTAAAAAAAGAGTAATGGAAGCTTCATATGAAATACTTGAGAAGATTAAAGTTTCAGGAGTTAAAGATTTAGGTGGTGGAGGTTTGACCTGTTGTATATCTGAACTTGCAGGTGCATGTGAAAATGGTGCACTTGTAGATTTAAATGCAATACCACTTAGAGAAACTGGAATGACTCCATATGAGATTATGTTATCAGAATCACAAGAGAGAATGATTTTTGTTTTAAACAAAAAAGATGTTGATCTTGCACGTGAAATCTGTGATAAATATGAACTTCCATCTGCAGTTGTAGGGGAAGTTACTGATGGAAACAATATGGTTGTAAAAGATTTTGAAACTGGTGAGGTTTTATGTGACCTTCCAACAATCGTTTTATCAGATCCGCCTTCAATTGCAAGAGAGATAAGGGCTCCTGAAATTAATGAGAAAATTGTAGAAACTGAAGATGTGGAATTTGAAACTGCACTTAAAAAACTTTTATCTTCTCCAAATATTGCAAGTAAAGTATGGGTTTACAGACAATATGATTATGAAGTTCAACTTAGAACAGCTATTAAACCTGGTGCTGATGCAGCAGTACTTAAAATAGATGATGAAACTGCTGTTGCACTAACTGTTGATTCAAATCCGATTCACACTAAACTTTCTCCATTTGATGGTGGAGCAGGTTCAGTTGCTGAAGGGATAAGAAATATTGTCTCAGTTGGAGCAACTCCATATGCTGTTGTTGACTGTTTAAACTTTGGAAATCCTGAAAATCCAGAGATATTATGGCAATTTAAGGAATGTATTGAAGGTATGAGCCAGGTAGCAGAAAAATTCAACTCCCCAATTATTAGTGGAAATGTAAGTTTCTATAATGAAAATGAAGGGGCTAAAATCAATCCAACACCTGCAGTTGGTTTAATCGGTGTTGAAAAAATTGAAAATATTAGAACTCCTGAATTTAAAGAGGAATCTGATAAAATATTACTTATCGGTAAAACCTATGATGAGTTAAATGGTTCTGAATATCATAGAACTTTGTTTGACCTTGAACAAGGTTTACCTCCAAAAATAAGAATTGATGATGAGTATAATAATGCAAATACTATATTGAAATTACTTGATGGTGATAATGATAAAAACATTACAGCTATTCATGATTTATCTCAAGGTGGAATTGCTATAGCTTTAAGTGAAATGGCAATAAAATCCAATATTGGTTGTGAAATTGACACATCAAAAATCATTAAGGATTCAGATATGGAATTTAATAATTTAATGTTTTCAGAATCTCATGGAAGATACATTATAACTGTAAAAGCAAATGCAGTTGATGAAGTTCTCTCTAAGATTGATGTGGACTGTCAATGTATTGGTGAAGTAAAAGGCAAAAGCTTTAAAGTAGATAATATTGAAATAAGCCTTGATGATATGGTAGATGCTTATACAGGTGTTATTGAAAAATATATGAAGTAAATTTTTAATAATTTACTTATTTTTTTATTTTACTTTTTATTTTTCTTTGAAATTAAATATAAGTTTATAAAAATACTTTTATATAAATTAAAATTTTATTTTAGAAAATTTGTATTATATAAATTTAAAATTATCATATTATATTTTATTTTTATTATTCAATTTAACTTAGGTTATAAAATGTTTTTATCTAAATTAACTTCTCTAAATGATGCAACTCGAAGACTTAACAATAATCAAACTGTAATGGATACAGAATTAATCAATATTAAAGACTCTTATATGAGGGTTTTAGCAGAGGATATTAAATCATTTCATAATTCTCCTCCATTTGATAAGTCAGTTATGGATGGTTATGCTATAATTGCAGAGAATACATTTGGTGCATCTAATAATGTCCATAAAAATCTAAAAATTATAGATAGAATAGGTGCAGGTGACTTTTCAGATAAAGAAATTCATAATGGGGAAGCTATTTTAATTGCAACTGGTGCTCCTATACCTAAGGGGGCTAATGCGGTTATAATGGCAGAATTTACATCATCTGAGGGGGATGTTTTAACAATACACTCACAGGTTACTCCGGGTGAAAACATTTCTCCTATAGCAGAAGATATTGAAGAAGGTCAGCTTGTTCTAGAAAAAAATACCTTAATCAGACCTCAGGAGATGGGTCTTATTGCATCAGCAGGTTTTAATGAAATTGAAGTTTATAAAAAACCTAGGGTAAAACTTATTGTAACAGGCAGTGAACTTGTCGATCCAAGTCCTGATGTTGATACACGTTCTAAAATCATTAATTCAAATCAATATACTATATCTGCAATGATTAAAAGTTCAGGTGCATCTGTTGATCTTATACACTTGTCTGATGATTATGAAACTGTTAGAGATGAAATCGATAAGGCAAGTAAGGAATATGACCTTGTTATAACCACTGGTGGTACTGCTATAAGTAAAGGAGATGTAGTTGTAGATGCTGTAAATGAGATTGGAGAGATATTATATCATGGTGTTGCAATGAGACCTGGTAAACCTGCAGGTGCAGGACTTGTAAATGGTACAGTTGTTTTTACATTATCAGGTCAGCCTGTTGCTGCAATGGCACAATTTGATATTTTCACAAGAACCTATCTATTTAGAATGCAGGGTTTAGATTATAATTTTAATATTGTTAAACGTAAATCAATGTTAAAGATTCCATCTACTCTTGGAAGGGTAGATTTTATTAGAACATATTCTGATAATACTGCTTCACGTCATATATTAAATAGAGGCTCTGGTATTATAAGATCTATGGTAGAAGCTAACAGTTACATTATTATTGATGAGAATACTGAAGGAATCAATAAAGGAGATATGGTTGATGTCGTTTTATTTGATTCAATAAATTGGAACGGTTAACTTATAATAAACTTTTTTCATTTTTTTTAAATTTTTATCCTTTTTTTTAATAAAGTGGTTTTGTAAAGTTCGAAGTTTTTATTAAAAAAATTTTTTATAAAATATAAATAAGATTAATCATAAACTATATTTTTGATTAAATAATTCAATTTAATTTAAATAAATTAAATTCTATAATTACTTTTTTAAAATTATTATTCAAGTAGGGATATTGTGAATGGTATATGGTATTATGTAATAGGATTTTTTGTTGTATGGACTATTGCATTTATTTACAAAGCACATGATAAAGATTCTGATAATCTAGAAATAGATTTTCCTTTACTTTTAATGTTTAAAACAAAAAGATTTAGAGGATTTATTGATAAGATTGCAAATTTATCACCTAAATTTTGGAAGTGGTATATGAATGTAGGAATTGTCATATGTTTTATTGCAATGGTACTTATGAGTTATATTTTGATACAGTCCTTATCAACTGTATTTGAAACTCCTTCTGTTTCCATACTTATTCCTGGTGTTGAAGTACCAGGTTCTCCAATATTTATACCATTTTTATCAGGTCTTATTGCAATTGCACTTTTAATCATAGTCCATGAATTTTCACATGGAATTCTCTCAAGAGTAGAAGGCATTGATATTAAATCAATTGGTATGTTATTGTTTGTAATACTTCCTGGAGCTTTTGTAGAGCCTGATGAAGATCAGATAGAAAAAGCGTCAAGAATGAGTAAACTTAGAATTTATGGTGCTGGTTCTATGGCCAATATTGTTCTTGCAGTTGTTGCACTACTTTTATTTGCTGCTATTGGTAATTTTGCATATCCTGCTGTATATGATTATCAGGGTGTTGAAATTGTTCAGGTTTTAGATGATACTCCTGCACAGGGACATTTGAAAGAATCAATGGTAATAAATCAAATAAATGACCATGTAATTACTAATGCTACAAGCTATTCAGATGCAGTACTTACTTTAAAACCTAATTCGATAGCCAATATATCGACAGACACGGGAACCTACTCCTTTAAACTAGGTTCAAATCCAAATAACAAATCAATTGGATATATGGGTATTAAAGCTCAACAGCATATGGTAATTAAGGAAAATATTAAAAAAACCTATGGTGATGTATTACCTTGGGGATGGTCAGTTTTAGAAGATCTTCTAAAATGGATTTATGTAGTTAACCTTTCTGTAGGTCTGTTTAATCTTTTACCTATGAAACCTCTTGATGGAGGATTAATGTTAAAAGAAGTTTTATCCTATAAGTTTAAAGAAGAAAATGTTAAACTGATTACAGACTTCTTCACTGCCTTTATTGCAATAATTATTATATTCAGTTTAGTAGTTGGAATTGTAAGTGCATTATAATTAGTGTTAATTATTTTGTTCTAATTAGTTAGTAATAATTATAATGGCTTTTTAAAATAATTTAAAATTAAGTTAAGTTAAGTGATATAATGAAAATAAGCATATTAATGTTAAGCTATAATGCTCCCTATTATGTTTTCAAATCAATAAAAGATGTTCATAAATCAAAAAAAGCATCTCAAAATTTGGAGTTAATAGTTTTAGACAATGCATCTAAATTTCCAACCAGATTTATTTTAAAGATTCTAAAAAAACTAGGTTTTATTGATAAATTAGTTTTAAATCCCCAAAATGACTTTTTTGCAAGGGGAAATAATTTAGCAAGTCAATATGCAAGTGAAGACACTACTCATTATTTACTTCTTAATTCTGATATTAAAATTACTGACATTAATTGTTTTAATAGGCTATCCAGCTTACATCCTAAAGAAGGAGGAATATCCTCCTTTGGGGCGGTTTTATCAGAACCTAAAAGAGCAGATGGATACTGTATGTTAATTGATAAGGATATCTATGATAAGTTCGGCCTTGATGAAGATTTTGAATGGTGGTGGTCTGTTACAAAATTACAATCCCAGGTATTAAAAGATGGCTTTAAAATAATTGCTGTTAGAAATCATGAAGAATATATTCATCATTATGGCGGAAAATCTGGTAAAGGGTTTGAAGATGCAAAAGGAATGAACACTGATATTGAAACTGTTAAAGGATGGTTTAAAGATAAAAATGAAAGTGTTCAAATTATAAGTCAATTAGATGGTTAGCTTGTTTTATTTATAAAATTATTTTAAATAATTTTCTTATTTTTTTTATTAAGTATTATAAAATGGATTTTCTTATTAAAATAGAATGAATTAATTTTTTAAACAATTTATTAAAATCAAGATTTACTTTACAATTTATTACTAATTTTACGATATTTTTATAATTTTATATATTTTTTATTCCAACTATTTGTGATTTATTCAAACAATTTATATAATATGAATTTTATATTATATATTACTAGTTAATTTATAAAGACTATTAAGGATTTTATAAATTTATTTTTATAAAATATCCGTTTTTTTGTTTATATTTAAGTTATTATATATTTTTTGAGTGAATATATAAAGTATTTTAGTTTAATATTTTATTAATATTATTAGATAATATTGTTTAATAGTAGGTAAGTTTATAGGGGATTTTAATGATAAGCGGTGGTTCAGGTAAAAAAGTAAACAGAACTAGACCAGTACAAATATTTTCTAAAAGTGATAATAGTGTTGGTGTAAATGTAGTTAAAAGTCCTGTTAAATTAACTATTTTAGAATTATTAAAAAATAGTGATATGGAATTTAATGAAATTGTGGAAAATACTGGAAGATCTAAATCTACTATCTCTGTTCATTTAAAATCATTACGTGAAGAAGGCGTAGTTAACTATAGGTTTGACTCTGAAGATAATCGTAAAAAAGTTTTCTACATTAGTTCCAGATTTTTAGGAGAAGTTAAACCATCTGAACCTTTAGAACTTGAAGAGAGAAAAATTGACTTTTTAGTTAATAATATTATTGACTCAGGTGAAGATTTCGAGTTTTCTTATCTTTTATTCCACACCTTAAGATCTACCTTAATTCAAGAAGGAGTAAATATTGACCCTATATTACATGAAACCGGTGTCAACATTGGTTTATCTTTATATGCTAAATTTTATGATGAAGATTTTGACAAATTTGTTGAAAACATAAAAGAGTTTTGGAGAGAAAAAGGATTAGGTAAAATCACTGTAGAAATAGTAGGTGATACTTATAAAGTAACATCTGTTGATTGTTTTGAATGTGGTCTTCTTCCAAAAACTGGAAAACCAGCATGCTACTTAGATGCAGGAATATTGGAAGCTCTCTTTTCATCATATCTTAAAAATAAGGTTAATGTTATTGAAGTTACTTGTTATACTATGGGCGATGAATGTTGTACATTTGAGATTGAACCAACTGATGAAGAGTATACTTTGACTCCTTCAGTAGCAGCATAACTTTTTTTTAAAACTTTTTTTTAATATATTAAAATAAGCTATTTAATTTTATATTTAATTAAATAAGTAATTTTATAATTTTATAATTAATTAAAAATATAATTAAAATAAATAATTAAAATAATTTAATTATTCATTTTCAAATTTAACTATTGTAGTAGTTAGATAAGGTTTTTCTTTTGAAAAGCCATCAATGATTTTTTCATTTTCCTGAGTACAGTTCTGTACTGAAGTGATTGTTTTATCTCGGGGGTCTTTTTTAATTATTTTTTCAACTTCTTTAGAGTTTCTTGAAGCTTTCATAATTACGAAACAATCGCCTTTATCTAAAATATCATTTAATCTATCATCTATTTTTGGAACAACAGTTAAAATCTCGTTTTTCTCAACTAATGGTTTTCCAATACTTGCAGCACAAGCTGTAAATGATGTAATACCTGGCACTACTTCTATTTCATAATTGGTTTCAAGATTTTTTTGAACATAAGTAAATGTTGAGAATATTGAAGGATCTCCTAATGTAACAAATGCTACATCTCTTCCACTATTAAGGTAATCAGCTATTATCATCGATGCTTCCATCCAATGTCTTTTTAAACTTTCAATATCTTCTTTCATTGGAAATATTGGAGCAACTATCATTAGTTTTTTATGGTCTTCTCTTTTATCAATTATTGGCTGAACAATGGATAATGCAATACTTTCTTTCTCATTACTTGCACGTGGTGCACAGATTACTGGAACTTTTTCTAATATTTTTGCAGCTTTAAGTGTTAATAATTCTGTATCTCCAGGACCGACTCCTATTCCGTATAACTTACCTTTTGCCATTTAATCACCTATAGATCTCTAAATATTATTTTAAATAATAATTAGTTAATTAGTTTTTTATTAATTAGATTAATATTAATTAGTTTTAATATTTATTTAGTTTTAAATAGTTTTAATATTATTAATTAGTTTTAATACTATTTCTAATTTATAATTGTTTAAACTAATTAATATATGACTTTTAAACAATTTTAATTATTAAAATTATTTTTTCAAATCTTACTTTTAATTATATTTTATAAAATATTCTTTTTAAATCTAACTTAATTTTTAATAAATTTTTTTAGAGATTAAATAATATTTCTTTTCAGATGCTAACACAATATTTATAATAAATATTATCAAATATTAATTCATGGAAGATTCATTATTTTGTCCAGATTGTGGAATGTTAAAGAGTAATTGTACTTGCGGAAAGTTTAAAAACGAATCTAAAGTTATTAAATCTAATTCTAAATCTTTGGATTTTTATAAAGATAAAAAGCCACAGAAAAAAGATAAGATTCCAGAGGTTTATTCAATTGAAGATAACCATTTAGATTATAATAGGATGGTAGAGCTTAAACAGGAGTATCCTCATATTCATGAAGATATTATAGTTAATTTTCCATTTGAAATTCCAAGAGAAGGACAATTGGATATTATACAGGAAATTGAAGATGCAATTAGTAAAGGCTATAAATATATTATTTTAGAAGCAGGTACAGGAACAGGTAAATCTGTTATTGCTGCAACATTAGCTAAAATGTATGGTTCTGCATATATTCTTACAATGACAAAACAGTTACAATCTCAATATGCAGATGAATTTAATTTTCCACTTGTAAAAGGTAGGGCTAATTTTTCATGTTTAAATGGAGGAGCAGAAGTTAGCTGTGATATGGGATTATGTAAAACCTCATTAAATAAAACTAATTTTTTCTGTCCCTATGGAGTGGGAAAAAATCCTACTTTAGGCTCAACTGAGGCTTTCACAACAGCAGATAATGCTCCATTCTTTTTTAATTCAGATAATCATTGTAATTATTGGCAACAAAAAACAAATGCAATCATGTCTCCAATAACTCTCATGAATTATGATTATGCATTCTTAGAGCTTAATTATGTTAAACATTTTGCTAAAAGATCTTTACTTATTCTTGATGAGGCACATAATATTGAAGATAAAATAATGAAAAATCTTGAACTTAAATTAACTAACCAAAGATTGGAAAAAGATATTCAAAAACGTATTTCTAAAGAAACTATTAAAGACGGAAGTATTGAAGATTGGATACTTGAACTCCAGTCTATCGCTGATTCTTATAAAAATTTAGATGTAAAAACTTTTAAGAAAAATAAGGTTGACAGAATCAACAGAACAACAAGAAAAATAAAATCTATTATAAAATATCTTAATGATGAACCTAAAAATTGGGTTATTGATGCGGATGAAGTTGGTGTAGCATTTAAACCACTTAGAGTTCATAAATATGCTAAGGATTTATTATTCCGCTATGGTGATGTTTGTATATTTATGTCTGCGACAATATTGTCCTATAAAATGTTTTCAAAATGGTTAGGTTTAAAGGAAAATGAGGTATTTTATATAAACGTAGACAGTCCATTTCCTAAAGAGAAAAGACCAATTGAACTTAAACTTGTTGGAAAAATGTCTAAAAATAGAATAGACGATACTGCACCTAAAACAATACCTGTTATTAATGAAATTTTAAGAAAACACTCAGAAGATAAAGGTTTAATACATACTCACAGTTATCAAAACTCTAGATTTATTACACAACATATTCCTAATTCAAGACTTATTTCACATACATCTTTTAATAGGGAGAGGGTTTTAAACCATTTTGAAAAAGATGACAATCCTTTAGTACTTGTATCTCCTTCAATGAGTGAGGGAGTAGATTTGCCTTATGATAATTGCCGTTTCCAGATAATTTATAAAATACCTTTCCCCTATTTAGGAGATATGCAGATAAACTTAAGACAAAAAAGAGATAAACGTTGGTATGCTTATAAAACAGTTATGACAGTAATGCAATCTTATGGTAGAGGAATGAGAGCAGAAGATGATTACTGTACAACATATATATTAGATAAAGACTTATTAATGTTATTTAAAAGTCCATTGTATAAATCATTAATTCCAAGGTTCTTTAAGGAAGCTATTGTTGAAAATGACTATATAAAAATAGTCTAATGATTGTTCACATAAAAATATAGAAATTGACTATATAAAAATCATCTAATTATAGTTGTTAAAAATATTAGAAAATAAATATCTAAAAATAAAATAGTTTTCAATTTGGATAAAATTTCATCAAAAATAGAATTGTTAATTTTAAAAGCGGACCTAGGGGGATTTGAACCCCCGGTCTCAGGATCCGAAGTCCTGCGTCATTCCAGACTAGACCATAGGACCAATTTTAACATTATACTTTTTATGTTTTATAATTTATAAAAGTATTTTTT
>CAYQMW010000077.1:0-7776 GCA_964418715.1 uncultured Methanobrevibacter sp.
TTATGGTTATTTAGATTAATCTTTAATTGTATTATTATTATAAGTATTAACAATCTTTACAATCTCTTTAATTTTATTTTCATCTTTAAATCCTTCTTTTTCAACACCACTGCTTAAATCAACAGCATAAGGATTAAATTCTCTAATTGCAAGATTTATATTTTCGCTATTTAATCCCCCAGCTAGGAAAAAAGGTTTTTGAATTATATTTTCTTTATTTACAAGCTGCCAGTTAAAGCATTTTCCAGAACCTTTTCCACTATCCAGGATAAGATAATCGGAAATTGAATCATTTAATTTTGATAATTTCTCATTTAGAATATCAATATTGTTATCTTTAATTTCAATTGAATTTATTATAGGAATTTCTTTACCTGTTTTATTATATGTAGTTTCTTTTAATTTTTTAATGTATTCTTCATCTTCTCTTCCATGTAACTGGGCAATTTTTATAATACCTTCACTAAATAAATCAATGATAAAATTTATATCTTCATCTACAAAGACCCCAACAGGAATAATATTCTCATTTAAAATAGAGGACATTTCTTTAGCATTATCAAATGATACTTGTCTTGGACTTTTTGCAAATACAAATCCTCCATAATCAATATTATATTTATTTATGATTTCGATATCTTCAGCTCGTCTAAGGCCACATATTTTAAGTTTTACCATAAAATCTACCCTATTCCATCTAAATATTTAAGAGTACCAATTTTATCTTTACTTTTCATTAAAAATTCTCCAATTAAAACTCCGTCAACATTATTTTCTTTTAAAAGGTCAATATCCTCTTTTGTTTTAACTCCACTTTCTGAGATAAATATAATGTCATTAGGTACTTTTTTCCTTAATTTTATTCCATTATTAAAATCAACTTTAAAGGTTTTTAAATCTCTATTATTTACGCCAATTATTCGAGCTCCTGCATCTAAGGCTTTTTTAACTTCTTTTTCTGTGTGTGCTTCAACAAGTGCTGATAAACCGAGTGTGTTTGAAAGGTTAATGTAAGTTTTAAGAGTTTCATCATCTAAAATAGAAGCAATAAGCAGCACTGCATCAGCACCAATAAGTTTTGCTTCATAAATCATATACTCATCAATAACAAAATCTTTTCTAAGAATAGGTATATTAATATTTTGAGAAACTGATTTTAAATATTCATTTGAACCTTTAAAAAAATAGGGTTCTGTAAGTATGGAGATGGCAGATGCACCTCCTGCTTCATATTCTTGAGCAATATCAATAGGATTGAAGTTCTTTTCAGTTATAATATCTCCTTTTGAAGGGGATGCTTTTTTTATCTCACAAATGTATGACATGCCTTCATTTTTTAAGACATTCTCAAATACAAAGTCATGATTAATATCTAATGATAATGCTTTATCCTTAAGTATGTCTAATGGAACTTCTTCTTTTAACTCTTCAACTCTAAGGGAAGTCCTCTCTACAATTTCATTTAAAATCATGGTTATGCTCCCTAATTATTGGATAATCTTATAAAATCCTCTAATTGTTTTAAAGCTTTACCGCTATCGATTACATCACCGGCTAATTGGATTCCTTCACTAATACTCTCTACTTTGCCTCTTAGGTATAATGCGGCTCCTGAGTTAAGAAGTACTGCATCTCTTTTTGGACCTTTTTCTCCTTTTAAAATATTTAGGGTTATTTTTGCATTACATGGAGAGTCTCCTCCAAGAAGATCTTCTTTTGATGAAGGGGTCATGCCAAAATCTTCAGGTTTAATTTCATATTTAATTACTTCTCCATTTTTTACTTCACATACTGTTGTTGGAGCAGAAACGGATATTTCATCTAAGCCGTCTTGTCCATAAACAACCATTGCCTTAATCCTCATATTATTTAAAACATTAGCTAATGGTTCAACAAGTTCTTCACTATAAACTCCCATAAGTTCATAATCTGCAAAGGCAGGATTTGCAAGGGGACCTAAAATATTGAAAATAGTTTTAATACCAAGTTCACTACGTACTGGTGCAACATATTTCATTGCAGTATGATATTTTTGAGCAAAAAGAAATGTCAAATCAATTTCCTCTAAAACTTTCATACTATCTTCAACATCCATGTTTATATTAACTCCTAATGCTTCAAGGACATCTGCAGCACCACATTTACTTGATGCTGAACGGTTTCCATGTTTAGTTACAGCTACTCCTGCTGCAGATATTACAATTGCAGAGGTTGTAGAAATATTAAATGAATTTGAACCATCTCCTCCAGTACCTACAATCTCAAGAGTGGCCGTGGAATGATCTAATCGAGTTGCATTGTTTCTCATTGAAACTGCAGAACCACTAATTTCATCAATTGTTTCACCTTTAATAGATAAAGCAGTTAAATAGGAACCAATTTGAACATCACTTGCTTGACCGTTCATTATTTCATCCATTGTTCCTTTAGCCATATCAAATGTTAAATCTTCTTTATTTGATAATTTAATTATAGCTTCTTCAATATAAGTCATTTTCACACCATAAAAATAATTTAATAAATAATTAATTAACTTTTCTATTTATATTTAAAAAGTTTTCAATCATCCTCACTCCTTCATAAGTTAAGACAGATTCTGGATGGAACTGAATTCCATAAATATTTGAATCTTTATATCTTACAGCCATTACTTCCCCATCATCGGCTGTACTAATCACTTTTAATTCTTTAGTTAATGTATTTTTATCAACTGCAAGAGAGTGATATCTTGCAACTATAGATGGGCTTATAATATTTTTAAAAATAACATCATCATTAACTTCTATAGTAGATGTTTTGCCGTGAATGAGTTTTTTTGCTTTTATAATTTTAGATCCAAAAGCTTCACATATTGCCTGATGGCCTAAACATACTCCTAAAATTGGAGTATCTCTATTTGCATAAGATCTTACAATATCTTTACAAACTCCTGCATCTGCTGGTTTTCCAGGACCGGGGGATAAAATTATATAATCTGGATTTAATTTTTCTATCTCTTCAACACTCATTTCATCGTTTCTTATAACCTTGATTTCACTGTATATTTTTTCCAAATCCTCTTTATTTTTTAAATCATAATTGTTAATATTAGCCAGTCCTTGGCCTATAAATTGATATAAATTATAAACGAAACTGTCATAATTGTCTACTAAAAGAATCATAATATCACCATATAATTCATTATGTTATTCCACAATTTGCTATTTTTAATGCATCTATAACAGCTTGTGCTTTATTTAAACATTCCTGGAATTCATTTTCTCCAATACTATCTGCAACAATACCTGCTCCTGAACGGATAAATACTTTATTATTTCTTGCATATGCTACTCTAATTGTGATACAGGTATCTAAATTACCGGTTAAATCAATGTAGCCTATTGCTCCACCATAAATGCCTCGTTTATTATCTTCTAATTCATTAATTATGGAGCATGCTCTTATTTTTGGAGCTCCAGATAAAGTTCCAGCAGGTAAAATGGAATCAATTGCAGATAAATAATCAGAGCCATCTTTTATTTTAGATTCAATAGTTGAACCTATATGCATTACATGGGAAAATCTTACAATATTTAGATATTTACTTAATTTTACAGAACCGATTTCACTTATTTTACCCATATCATTTCTTCCTAAATCTACAAGCATATTATGTTCTGCAAGTTCTTTCTCATCTGATAATAATTCTTCTTCAAGTTCCATATCTTCCTTATCAGTTTTTCCTCTTGGACGAGTTCCTGCAAGTGGAAAAGTGTAGAGTTTATCGTCCACTAATTTTACAAGTGTTTCAGGTGAAGCACCTGCAATTTCAATATTATCACTTGAAAAGTAGAACATATATGGTGAAGGATTGGTTGTTCTTAAAACTCTATAAACATCAAATAAACTACCTTCAATATCTGCTTCTATTAAATTTGACAGAACTACCTGGAAAATATCTCCTTCATAAATATAATCTTTAGCTTTCTCAACAATGGAACAATACTCTTCTTTTGAAAATAAATATTTGAAATCAGATTTGATTTTTAAATTAAGGTTTAATTTACTGCTTAGCTATTTATTACTAATGTCTTTATTTTCTTCAAGTATTTTTAATGTTTTTTTATTTGTAATCTGATCTTTTGGAATATCATTTAATAAATCTAGAATATTGTCTTCTTTAATTATTTTTACAATTTCCATTATCTTACTGCATGTTTTTAGATATTCAGGGGTAATGTCTTCTTTTATTTCCATATTTACAATAATGCTTATTTTTTGTTTAAAGTTATCAAATCCAATTACCTTATCAAAAAGCATTAAATCAACATCTTTAAATTCGTCTAAGTTTTTTCCATCTAAATTAACTGATTTTTCACTGTATTTTATGTAATCATAAGCAAAATACCCAACAAGGCCTCCTGAGAATGGAGGTAAATTTTTTAATTTAGGACTTTTATTTTCATTAATAATTTGGCGAATGTATTTGCCAGGATTATCGGTTGTAACATTAAATAAATCATTATTATCTGTTAAACTTGATTTGCCTTTAATTGTCAGATTACAATCTTCACATGTAAGTTCAAGTATTGGATCATATCCTAAAAAACTGTATCTACCCCAATTTTTTTCTTCTTCAACACTTTCAAGTATATAACAATGATTGCTAAATATTTTAAGTCTTCTTAACACTTCTATGGAAGTTTTATTGTCTGAATATATTTCATAACTAATTGGAATCCTTTTATAATTATCTTCTTTAGCTATTTCCTTTATTTCGTCAATTTTGGGGTAAAACATATTTAATCCTCTATACTTTAATTTAATTTATTACAACTTTTTTTATGTATAATGTACTATTTAAATCTTTGTTGTACATATTTGTACATTGAAGAAATATTTTTATAATTTCCATTTAATTTAATAACAATTGTTTTGCCCCATTAATTAAAAACTTTTAAACTGTTTAAAAAATAAATAATTATATGAGTATTATTTTTTTAAAAATTTAAGAAATAATAATTTTTCAAATATTTAGAAAATTTTTAAAATTAGTTTTAAATTTAGTCTAAATATTTTCTTATTAAAAATAATTTTTAGATAACTTTTTATGTTAAATAATATTGAAAAGGTTTATAAATTATCTAAAAATAACAAATACAATATTTTACTTAAATTAGAGATGATTATTAATGAAAATACATGTTTTAAGATTAGATCATAGGATAGGTAGGGATACACGTATTACCACTCATGTGTGTCTAACTGCAAGAGCCTTTGGTGCTGATAAGGTCTGGTTAAGTGGTGAAGAAGATACTCATTTAATGGATAATGTTTCCGATATTGTAAGCCGTTGGGGTGGAAAATTTAATGTTGAGTATGTTCATGATTATTTGGCACTTATTAAAAACTGGCAAAATGTTGGTGGAAAAATTGTACATTTAACAATGTATGGTGAACAGGCACATAAAATAGTTGATGAAGTCCGTGACATGGACAGGGATTTACTGATTATTGTTGGAGGCAGTAAAGTACCTTCTAAAATTTATAAAAATGCTACATGGAATGTTTCAGTTACAACTCAGCCTCATTCTGAAGTTGCAGCACTTGCTGTTTTCCAGCATTTGCTTATGGATGGGGGAGAGTTTGACCTTGAATTTGAAGACCCTGTTTTTGAAGTTGTTCCAACACTTCATGGAAAAAATGTCAATGTCCATGAAGAAAACAAATATTAACTTAATTTAAGTTAATACTATTTTTTTTATTTTTTTTTTAATTTCGTACAAATAGATTTTTCTTTTTTTTAAAATTTTTTAATCATAAGCTTATTTTCTTTTAAACTTTTAATTTTTAAAATATTTCTTTTTTTCATTCTTTCTTTTGTATGGCATATAGTTAAGGGTTAATTCTCATTTCATGGCCTTTATCTAATTCATATATTTATTCAATCTTTTAACAGCAGATAATCTTTCATTATCATCAAGTTTTGCTTGATATAATGCATCTTTCATTGTTTCAATAGAATGGTCATATGTTTCTCTATCAACAGGATAGGGAAACCCATCTTTTCCACCATGAGCAAAACTATATTTTACAGGATCTCTCCAGCTTGCCTTCTCACCATAGACAATATCACTAATCAGTGCAAGTGCCCTGATTTTTTTAGGACCTATGCCTTTAAGCATAATCAAATCTTCATATTTTTCAGGTTGTATTTCATATGCATTTTGTAAAACTTCAAATTCCCTATCGCTCATATCCATTTCATAGATTGGATGATGCTCAGGCATTGTAAATGATTTCTGATTTTTAAAATTACTAAAATCATCTTCTACATCAGTAAAAAAGTCCATTAAACTTGTCTGATTAGGGTCTCTGGCTCTAAAATATTTACGTAAGTGGTTAGGATTATCATTTATTAAATCAAGACTTATTTTTTGAACTTCATTACTGTCCTTTGATGCCATATTTAAAGTGTCCTTTTCTTTTTTATCGCAACTTATGGCTGTGTGAGGGTCTTCTAGGAATTTATCAAATTCATCACTCATCCAGTGATATCTCCGTGCATATTTTTCATCTAAATTCATTCCCTGTTGAACTACTGCCCAACTGCCTTTTTCAGTTAAAAAGAAGTTATGCTGATATAAGGTGTAGGTATCTTGGATACAGGAGTTATCTATTTTTGCTGTAAGCCGTGAACTTTTAATTAAATCATCAATCTCACTATCTTTAAAATTAAAATATTCACCTTTCTTCTCAAGTTGTCTCGGTGTTTTTAGGGAATTTTTACCCTTTCCTCCAAGGACTACTATTCCATGGTCTTGTTCATTTAGCGCTGCTCTTAAGGCTCCGCATGTTGTGGTTGTTGTACCTGATGAGTGCCAATCAAATCCAATAACACATGAAAAGCTTTGAAACCAGTATGGATTTGATATTCTCTCTAAAAATTCCTTTTGCCCATATTCTTCAAGAATAACTTCACTAATGGCCTTTGATAATTTTACCATACGTGTCCATAACCATCGTGGAGCATGTCCTCCATGGATTGGTAAATTGGCCATTCCTTTTCTTTGCATAATTAAAAATTAGTTTTTCCATATTTAAATATAAGGTGAGCATATGGAAAGTATTCATTTTAAATTAAATCTTAAATTTACTTAAAAATTTTAAAAATAGTTATAATATAGTAACAATAGTTTAAATAATGCTCAATTAATTTAATCAAAAATACTTTTTCCATTTACTATTGCTACAACGGCAGGCAAATCCCTTACTTCAAGTGCAAAACATGCTTCTATGCCTTCTTCTTCAAACATTACACATTTCTTTTCAATAACACAATCGCTTAAAAGTGCAGCAACAGGTGGGGATACTAAGTATGCAGAGTCGTATTTTTCAAGTTCTTTTTTTGTATCTTCATTTAATGCGCCTTTGCCTATATGTAGTTTAATACCATTTTTGGATAATGGCCCTATACTTGATTCTATTTCTTTTTTATTTGATGTAGTGGTTGCAATGCCAGCATCACTTACAGCAGTGTGGATTATTGCCATTCCTTTAATGTCTATTTTCAAGTCTTTTCCACTTTCAAGCAAATTTACAAGTTTTGGAAGTACTGCATCACGACCGGTATAGATTGTTCCACTAATAAGTACTTTATCATTTAAGTTGAGCTTTTTAACATCTTCATCGTTAAGTGGTGTTTTTATTTTAATCATTTTATCAATTATCTTTTATTTAAACTGATTTTATCAAATATTTATTATAAATATTTTTATTTATTTTTTTATTAAAAAA
>CAYQMW010000077.1:7786-9600 GCA_964418715.1 uncultured Methanobrevibacter sp.
ATTCAATTGTTCAATAAATTTTTAGTATTTGAATAAATTATTTAAATGTTTAAGAATATATATTATCATAATATTAATTAATATATTATTTATTTTTACAGATTAATTTAGGAGATTTTTATGATATACATTGATCCGGATTTATGTAAGGGTTGTCTTTTATGTGTAAATACATGTCATAAACATGTTTACGCTGTTAGCGATAAACCTAATAAGAAAGAAGTTCTCCTACCTTATCCTGCCAATGAAAATAAATGTTCAAACTGTAAAGAGTGTGAACTTGTATGTCCAGATCAAGCAATTCGTGTGGATATTGAAAGGAATTGGTGGATGAGTAAAGAGAATACATATGCATTTAATCCTAATTTTGCAAAACGAAAAGTATAATGCAATTAAATTTAAAAATGTTTAAAAATTAATATTATTTCTAAATTTATTATTCATAAAAAGAGGTTATGAAATGGTTGAAAATTTATTTGTTCAAGGTAATGAAGCTTGTGCACTTGGTGCAATAAGAGCAGGATGCCGATTCTTTGCAGGTTATCCTATTACTCCATCAACTGAAGTAGCTGAAAATTTAGCAAGATTACTTCCTAAATATGGAGGTTCTTTTGTTCAAATGGAAGATGAGATTGCATCTATAGGTGCAGTTATTGGTGCTAGTTGGGGAGGTAGTAAAGCTATGACTGCAACAAGTGGACCTGGATTGTCCCTTATGATGGAAAATTTAGGTTATGCGTTTATGAGTGAAACTCCACTTGTTGTTGTAGATGTTCAAAGAGGTTCACCATCAACTGGTCAACCTACTATGGCAAGTCAATCTGATATGATGCAAGCACGCTGGGGTTCTCACGGGGATTATGAACCTATTGCTCTTGCACCTTCATCTGTTCAAGAATATTATGATTTTACAATTAGAGCATTTAATTTAGCTGAAAAATACAGAGTTCCTGTATTTTTAATGACAGAAGAATCTATTGGTCATATGAGGGAGAAAATTACTGTCCCTAAAAATGTCACTATTAAAGGAAGAAAAGAGCCTACTATGGATTTAGATAGTTTCCTTCCATTTAAAAATAGAAAAAATGCAACTAATCCAATGCCTGCATTTGGTGATGGATATAATATTCATGTAACTGGTCTTACTCATGATGAGAGAGGTTATCCAGATACAAATGATTCATTGACTCATGCAAGACTTGTAAAAAGATTATGTAATAAAATCCTTAAAAACAGGGATAAAATTGTTCATGTTAAAAAAAATCAATTAGAAGATGCAGATATTGTTGTAGTTGCTTATGGTGCACCAGTTAGAAGTGCTATTACTGCTGTTGAAAGAGCACGTCAAGCAGGTTATAAAGCAGGTCTTTTAAAGATTGATACACCATGGCCTTTCCCAGAAGAAGAAATTGATGCTATATCAGATCAAGCTAAAGCTATTGTTGTACCTGAAATGAACTTAGGCCAAATGTCTATTGAAATTGAAAGAGTAGCTGCTGGCCGATGTGATGTAAAACTTGTACCTGTAATAGGTGGTGCATTACACACACCTAAAGAAATATTTAATGCAATCAAATCATTTGGAGGTGCATAGAATGTCTAATATTGATGAATATACTATTGATGATGATTATGAAAAGCCAGAAAGGGCAAAAGCTCCATTTATTCAATATTTAAGAGAAGACAGACTACCTCATATTTTCTGTCCAGGATGTGGAAATGGTACTATTATTAACGCATTCTTTAAAGGTATGGAAAAAGCTGATATTGATTTTGATAATATTGCAATGGTTTCAGGTATCGGTTGTTCTTCA
>CAYQMW010000078.1:0-9573 GCA_964418715.1 uncultured Methanobrevibacter sp.
TTAGATGTACACATGGCTGATACTTATAAATTTGTTTCAACTATTGTACCTGATGAAGTTAAAGAGTCATTTGGTGTATTGGCTACTAAAGCAGATATTGCAAATATCAAAGCTTTATTAACTGCTAAAGAAGTAGGTTATAGTAATGAAGAAACATCTGATTTATTACTTCCTTCTGGTTCATTATATAATGATTTAGATCGCTTAGTAGATGCAAACTCAGTTAATGATGTAATTGCTGGTTTAGATGGAACTGAATATGGTGATATATTAGCTGATGCAATTCCAGAATATGAAGAGGAAGGTTCACTTTTACCATTCTCAAATGCATTAGACAAATATTACTTACACAAATTATTACATTCCACTAAAGTTCCAGGAAATGATAATACTAAAGCAATTTATTCATATATTGGAACCCAAGTAGATATGGATAATCTTAAATTAATAATTAGAGCAAAAGCTGATGGTTTAGATTATGATGCAGTTAGTCCTTACTTAATTAACGAAGGTTACCAATTAAGAGAATGGAA
This sequence comes from uncultured Methanobrevibacter sp., assembly GCA_964418715.1. Lineage (GTDB taxonomy): Archaea > Methanobacteriota > Methanobacteria > Methanobacteriales > Methanobacteriaceae > Methanarmilla. The sequence continues at coordinate 534 of CAYQMW010000078.1, forward strand.
ACTCAAAGATTTAATGGAATCTGATTCTGTTGAAGGTATAATTTCTTCATTAGATGGTACAAAATATGCAGAAGTTCTCCAAGAACCACTTGCTAAGTATACTAATGGAGAATCCATTGCTGTATTTGAAAATGCATTAGATTCTTACTTTGCTGATTATTCACATTCCTTATCTTTAGAAAAACCTTTAGGTGTAGGTCCAATTATCGGATTTTTAAGTGGTAAAGAAAGAGAAATTAAAAACTTAAAAATCATTGCAAGAGCTAAAAGAGAAGAAGGATTCCCTGAAGCTAGAATTCAGGAGATGCTTGTATGATTTCATATATTAATTATGGAGTGATATTATGAGTTCTGTTGCTATTATTGGAGATATAGATACTGTCATCGGTTTTAGACTTGGTGGAGTTAGAGAAGGACGTGTTGTAAATAATAAAGAAGAAGCTGAAAAAGCTCTTGATGACTTAATTGAAACCAATGTTTCAATTATTATTATTACAGAGAAAATAGCTGAAGAAATAAGAGTACATATTAACAAAACACTTGGTTCAGAAATTGTACCTATGGTTATTGAAATCCCTGATAAAGATGGTATATCTGAATCTGATGGAGACCAAATGAGGGCTCTTATTAAACGAGTTATTGGGGTAGATATTAAATGATTACTGAAGGAAATATTATCAAAATTGCTGGTCCGGTTATCATCGCTGATGGGATGAGAGGGACTCAAATGCATGAAATGGTAAGAGTAGGTGAAGCTAAACTTATCGGGGAGATTATTGAACTCGAAGGTGACACTGCTACCATTCAAGTATATGAAGAAACCGCAGGTATTAAACCTGGGGAAGTCGTAGAAAGTACTGGAGGACCATTATCTGTAGAACTCGGTCCTGGTATTATGGGATCTATTTATGATGGAATTGAAAGACCTCTTGAAAACATTAAAGCAGAATCTGGAGATTTCATTGCTAGAGGTATCCAAGTACCTTCTATTGATAAAGAGAAAAAATGGACATTCCAACCTGTTGCTGCTGTTGGAGACAAAGTAACTGGTGGAGACATTATTGGTGAAGTTAAAGAAACATCTGCTGTTGTTCATAAAATTATAGTACCTCCTAGTGTATCTGGTACTATTAAATCTATTGTTAACGGTGAATACACTGTAGTAGACGATATTGCAGAAGTAGAAACTGAAGACGGAACTGTTGAAAAAATCCAAATGTTACAAATTTGGCCTGTAAGGAAAGCTAGACCTTATGTTGAAAAACTTGATCCAGATATACCACTTGTAACTGGTCAAAGGGCACAAGATACTTTCTTCCCTGTAGCTAAAGGAGGTACAGCTGCTATTCCTGGTCCTTTCGGTTCAGGTAAAACTGTTACCCAACAACAATTAGCTAAATGGGCAGATGCAGATATTGTTGTATATATTGGATGTGGAGAACGTGGAAACGAAATGACTGAGGTACTTACCGAATTCCCATTCCTCGATGATCCAAAAACAGGTAATCCAATTATGGATAGGACTGTTCTTATCGCAAACACATCTAACATGCCGGTAGCTGCTCGTGAAGCATGTGTATATACTGGTATTACAATTGCAGAATATTTCAGAGATCAAGGTTATGATGTAGCACTTATGGCAGATTCAACCTCAAGATGGGCAGAAGCTATGAGGGAGATTTCCGGAAGGTTAGAAGAAATGCCTGGTGAAGAAGGTTACCCTGCATACTTAGCATCCAGATTAGCACAATTCTATGAAAGAGCTGGTAGGGTACACACTATTGGATCTGAACCTAAAGAAGCTTCCATTAGTGTAGTCGGTGCTGTATCACCTCCTGGTGGAGATTTATCCGAACCTGTTACTCAAAACACTTTACGTATTACAAAAGTATTTTGGGCATTAGATGCATCTCTTGCAGATAAACGTCACTTCCCTTCAATTGACTGGTTACAAAGTTATTCATTATATGTTGACAGTATCCAAAATTGGTGGCAAGAAACTGTTGGTGATGATTGGAGAGCTAACCGTGATGAAGCTATGGTTTTACTCCAAGAAGAATCTGAACTTCAAGAAATTGTACAATTAGTTGGTCCAGATGCTTTACCTGATTCACAACAAGTTACCTTACAAACTGCACGTATGTTAAGAGAAGATTTCTTACAACAAAACGCATTTGATGATGTAGATACTTATTGTCCTCCTGCTAAACAAGCAGACATGTTAAGAGTTATTCTTTTATTCAACAAAGAAGCTCAAACTGCTATTGCTAGAGGAGGGGACATCAAAAAATTAGAATCTTTACCTATTAAAGATGAAATCGCTAGGATGAAATATGTACCTACCGATGAATTTGTTGAAAAGGCTAAAGAAATTAAAGCTAAAGTTGTAGAACAAATTGGCGGTGTATAGAATGAATACTGATATTAAAACTAGGGAATACACTACAGTTACTGAAGTAGCTGGTCCTTTAATGGTTGTTGAAGGTGTTGAAGGAGTAGCATACAGTGAAATGGTAGATATTGAAACTCCTTCTGGAGAAAAAAGAAGTGGACAAGTTTTAGAGGTCAGAGATGACATAGCTGTTATCCAAGTTTTCGAAGGTACCTCTGATTTAAACACTAAAACCACTAAAACCAGATTCACTGGTTCAACTGCAAAAATTGGTGTTTCAAAAGATATGATGGGACGTATCTTTAACGGTACTGGTAAACCTATTGACGGTGGTCCAGAGATTATTCCTGAAAAAGAATTAGATATTAATGGAAGTCCTATGAACCCAACTTCAAGGGAATATCCTGCTGATTTTATTCAAACTGGTATTTCCACTATTGATGGAATGAACACCTTGGTAAGGGGACAAAAACTTCCTATCTTCTCAGGTTCTGGTTTACCTCACAATGATCTTGCAGCTCAAATTGCAAGACAAGCAAAAGTAGTAGGTGAAGATACTGAATTTACAGTAATTTTCGGTGCTATGGGTATTACTCACGAAGAAGCAAACTTCTTTATGAATGAGTTTGAAAGAACTGGAGCATTAGAAAAAGTAACTGTATTCATGAACTTAGCAGACGACCCTGCTATTGAAAGGATTTTAACTCCTAAAATGGCTTTAACCACTGCTGAATACTTTGCATTTGAATTAGGTATGCACGTACTTGTTATCTTAACAGATTTAACCAACTATTGTGAAGCATTAAGGGAAATTTCTGCTGCTAGGGATGAAGTACCTGGAAGAAGAGGTTATCCTGGATACATGTATACGGATTTAGCAGGTATCTATGAAAGAGCAGGCCGTATCCAAGGTAAAGAAGGTTCTATTACTCAAATGCCTATTTTGGTTATGCCTCAAGATGATATTACTCACCCTATTCCAGATTTAACTGGATATATTACAGAAGGACAAATCGTATTAAGTAGGGATATTTTCAGGAAAGGTATTTACCCTCCTGTAGATGTACTTCCATCATTATCTCGTTTAATGAGTGGTGGTATTGGTGAAGGTAAAACTAGACCTGACCACAGTGGAGTATCTGATCAGATGTATTCTGCATATGCAGAAGGTCGTGACTTAAGAGATTTAGTTGCTGTTGTAGGGGAAGAAGCTCTTACTGAAAGGGATCAAAGTTTCCTTAAATTCGCTGATGTATTTGAAAATAGGTTCGTAACTCAAACTAAGGATGAAGACAGAACTATTGAAGAAACTTTAGACCTTGGTTGGGATATGTTTAGAATCTTACCTAGATCTGAACTTAAAAGGGTTAAAGACGAATTTGTTGCAGAACACCTTAAAGATTAGATTAGTTGTATTTAAACTAATCCAACTTTGTAAAGGAGGATATTATGGCAGAAGAAATTTTAGAAGGAATTAACCCTACTCGTATGGAGTTACTTGCACTTAAAAAACGTCAAAACCTTGCAGTTAAAGGTCACAGTTTACTTAAAGAAAAACGTGATGCTTTGATTAAAGAGTTTTTTGACATTTTAGATAGAGTAAAAGGTGCTCGTTCTGATGTAGAGTTAACTCTTAGTAAAGCTTATGAAGCTTTAACTTTAGCTCAAATTCAATTAGGTGATTTGGCTGTTCAAAAAACTGCTTTATCCGTTAAAGAATCTGTAGATGTGGAAGTTACATCTAGAAATATTATGGGTGTTCCTGTTCCTTTATGTGATACACAATTTGATTCAAGAACTTTGGTTGATAGAGGTTATGGTTTTTCAGACACTTCAGTTCAATTAGATAATGCTGCAAAATTATTTGAAGATTCAGTAAAAATGATTATTGAACTTGGTGAAATTGAAAAAACTATCTTCCTTTTAGCTGATGAAATTGAATCTACCAAACGTCGTGTAAACGCTCTTGAACATGTTATGATTCCAAAATTAGAAAACACTGTTAAATCTATTGACATGAGACTTCAAGAGATGGAAAGGGAAAACTTCGTTAGATTGAAAATGATTCGATCTACTCTTGAACAAAACGAAGCAAAAGAAGCAGCTAAAAACGCTTAAAAAAGTTTAAATAAAACGAATATCTAGAAATATTAGATTAAAAATTAAAAAAGGGTGCGGGATGATTTCTCTTACTATCAATCCCTTTTTTATAATTAATCTATATTCTATCTAGATTAACCTTTTTTAATAATTTTAAGGTTTTTTAATTTTTATTAAATATACTATTTTTAATTTTTTTTAAAAAAAGAAGTATTAATTATAATGAAAAAATAAAATAAATTAAAATAAAATTAATGGTTTATATTATAAAATAATATTAGATAGTGATTGTTATGGAAAGAAATCCATTTGAACTTGCAATGTTGGATCCTGAAAAAAGAACTAAATTATTTATTATTGTTAACATTGCTATGATTGCAACTACATTTTTCATTGTTTTTGGAACTATCTTGTTTATCCTAATTGCTGTAGGGATAATCCATTTTTAATCTTTTAATCAGTTCATTAATGCTTTTTTTTCAACTTTTAATCCATTTTTAAACAATGAAACCATTTTAAATTTAATCTTTTATTTAAAGAACTTATTTTATATTTTATTCACTTTTTTAGAGGATAAATATTAGAGTCAATATGCTCTTTTAACTGTTTTATCTCTTTAAGTCCTTTTTTTACATTTCCTGTTTCTTTAATTATGGTAACTAATGGTTCATCTTTTTCTATTATTGTTCCTTCTTTTGAAATATCAAAAAGTCCGTTAATATTTAAATTTCCTTGTTTTAGAGTATATGGTGCATAGATTATTTCTTTTATTCCATAACCTGAAGGATTAATATCTGGGATAGCATCTCCATTACATGCATTAATATGCTCCTCTAATAAATTAATGGATAAAACATTTTCAACACATTCATAAGTTCCCTGAAAACGGGGATTAACTTCAATTAAATAGATGTCATTATTTAAGATATTGTCTTTATCATCATCGGATAATATTAAATCTACACCGTTTGAACCAATCAGTCCAAATTCTTTTATCACTTCCTCTGATAATCTGGACATATCTTCATTAAGGTTTTTAACTCCGATTTCATCATGAGGTATCATATATTTATTCAGTACCTGGAGGGACTTAATGTCAAGAGGTAAAATATTTCCACAATATCTAAAATCCCCACTGTAACCTAAATCATTTTGAGAAAGTAATCTTGTATTCATTATGGTTTTTGCCTCATGATGATTTGATAAGATAGATGATGATATGTTGATACCACTGATGTATTCCTGAATGAGTATTTCACCAAAATTATTAATCATATTTTCAATCATAATTTTCATATGGTTATTTTGAATGTAAGTATCATAATTTAAAAGTATTGTATTATACCCTCCAGATCCTTGATTGGGTTTTACAATAAATTGAATCTCACAATATTCCTTAAGTATTTCACAAAATTCATCCATCTCACCCACTAAAAAACTAAGTGGTGTTAAGAATTTATTTGAAATCTTGGTGTAAAATTTATATTTGTCACTAACATCTTTGGTTGATTTATTTCCAACAATCTTTTTTTGATATTTTTTAAATTGACCTGTAAAGTCATCACCACTAATACCTGAACTTAGAACAATTAAATCTGCATCATCTAAGTATTCTGCTCCATTTTCAAGTAACCTTTCACAAGTAAATGATTCTTCAAATGATCCGCAGGTCTCGCCAACCTCCTCATTTAAAATGTGTTTTTCATTTACACCCCCTGGAAAATCACAGCTAGTAAAATAACTTGATGAAAAAATATTATAATCTAATTTTTTTGCAGAATTAACTTCTGGACGTGTATTAACTCCAAGTATTAATAGATTCTCCATACTAAACCTCATTTAAATTAATTTTATATAGTTTAAATATATTTATAATAATTTTTAAGTTTTTTCAAAAAAAGCTGATGATTTTGTTTTTTAAAATTTTATAAAATAGTTAATCATATTATATTTTTTTTTTAGAAAATAAATTATTTGAATAATAATATTTTAAATAAGATTTTAATGAAATAAAAATATTTTAAAAAATAGTTATAATTTTTGTTAAATCATTAAAAAAATGTCTTAAAAAAAGTTATATAATAGTCCCGAGCGGAGTCGAACCGCCGTCTCCGGGTCCAAAGCCTAGAAGGATTACCACTACCCTACGGGACTAGTTACTAATATAAATTAGTAAAGCGTTCTAAATAATAGAACAATATTATTTTTGTTTCAATCATATTTAAATGTATTGTTTTTATCCACTTTTTTTCTAATTTTCAATAATTATTAAAATTTTATTTTATTATAATGCAATTTTGATTGTCCTTTTAATTTAGCTAAGATAAGTAATTCTGATTAATTACTTAGTTATTCTTAAACTATTTTTTTGATATTTGATTTGCCCATAAACACTTACTAAACCATATACATCCAATGCACATATCTTCAAGGTCTTTTTCTGTTTTAAATGAGTCATTTACTATTTCAAATAATTCACTGGGTCGGAATTCTGTTTTATTTTCTTTTTTTAAGATTTTATCTAAAACGATCTTGTCCATTGATAATATATTTTTATCTTCATCTGGGTTTTTACATTGATTATTAATTAAATTAGGGCAATGCTCACATAAATCATCTGGACCTTTAACTAGTTCAATATTTTCCTGATTTTTCATTATCTTGCTATGTATACGAGTCATGTTTTCTCTAAATTCATTACTGTAGCCATAACCTTGAAAACCTTGAATACATAACAAGTGATGTCCACGTAATCTAATCATAATATCAGCTTAAAAATAGATAATTAGTAAAAATAAGTATATAAAAAAAGTAGAAGTTGAGTAAAATTAATTTTACTCACTATTCGTCTTTAGGCATTACAGCTTTGGAAAGTGCAGAACTAGCTAAGACTTTAAGAATATCTCCAAAAATAAATGGAACAAGTCCCATCATAAGTAATTGACTTAAAGATAAACTTACACCTTGTAAGTACATTGTTAAATACAAGACTGTTAATCCCGGAATGTAAATTGCTGCAAAGTTAGCAATAAGTAAAGTTCCAGTCATGCCTATAAATTTACGGGATTTTGGGAATTTATCGGAAACACTTCCAACAAAGTATGCACAAATAATAAATCCTATGAAATATCCGCAAGTAGATCCCATTAAAACTGAAAGACCTCCAGTCATACCACCATACCATGGAATTACAATACCGAGTAATGCATAGAGTATCATGGATAATGCACCGTATTTTCTACCAAGAAGAATACCTGCACTCATTACTGCAAATCCTTGTAATGTAATTGGTACAGGAGTCCAACTTAATGGAATTACAATTTGTGCTGCAAGACCAGTAAAACATGCCATTAAAAATGCATATGCAATCTTTTCATATGTACCTGCATTTCTTACATGATTGTATATGTCGCTTCTTTTCTCATAATAAGCTTCCATATTAGTGTTCATATTTTACCTCCATTAAAATTATAATCTGTTTATAATTTAAACATATAATATTAAGTTTGAATTATTTTTTTAATTTAAATACCTTATTAAGTTTTGTAAAAACTAGTTTAAATATTTTATGAAAATTATTTTAAGAATTTTCTAAATTTTGTTTATTTGTTGAATAAAGGTTTAATATTTGTTAATTTAGTTTTTTATCTATTATTAAAATGTTTTTTACAGTTAATAAGATTAAATTTCTTTAAAATTGTCTTTTACATTTACTATTTCTGCTAAAGTACGCCCTTCTTTCAGGTTTTTTAAGATCTGTTCTTCTTTCAATTTTATATTTAATGTTTCAATCATCACATCATTAAATTTCTCAGCTGGAATTACAAGTGCTCCGCTTTCATCTCCAAAGAAGAAGTCACCATCTTTAATAGTGTTTCCATCAATTTCTAAATCTACACTTAATTTACCTGTGCCTAATGGAGTTCCTGCATTTGAACAATAATCTCGGCAGAATAATGGATAATCCATATGTTTAATTACATCAATATCTCTCATATATCCGTAAATCGCTACAGCTGCAATTTCTTCTTCTCTAGCACAGGTTGATGCTAATTCTCCCCATACTGCTATGGGTTCATCACTTGTTTTTATAAACAATACATCTCCTTTATCTGCATAATCTATTCCTGCAACTGCAGTTCCCCAGTCATTTGCATCAGTAAGGCATGTTTTAATCTTGCCGTAACCTTTCTTATCTGTTAGGGACTTTAAACCCTTAATTACTCCACTTTCTCTATAGAGGTTATTATATGCATCTGAAATTTGACAACTAGATACTGCCTCAAGTAGTGTTTTCAATTTTAAAGAATTCTTGTTTTCTAAATTTAAATCATCTATTGTAAAACTATCTTCTTTTAGTTCAATATCTTTAATTTTTAGGTTTTTTGATTTTTTACCAGTTGCCATTTTCACTACTTTCTTTGGACCTATTGCCACACTAACACCTTTTCTATTTATATTTTTTATTATGTCTTTTATATTTTATAATATTTTTTAGGGGCCTGAATTTTTTCGAATAAAATACATCATAATTACTCTTATTTTTAT
>CAYQMW010000079.1:0-2077 GCA_964418715.1 uncultured Methanobrevibacter sp.
AATTATTATTAATAAAAATTAATTATTTTAAATATGAAAAATATAATTATAAAAAAATTTAGATATATATGGCAACTAAGGTAACATCAGCAGATAATCTTCCATTAAAACCAGGCGTATATATAATGAAGGATATAAATGAGGAGATTATTTATGTTGGAAAATCAAAATCTCTAAGAAAAAGAGTTAGTTCCTACTTTAAAGATAAAGTAGATCGTCCTAAAACTAGGGTACTGATGAATCATTTCCACTCCTTAGAGTATATAATTACAGACTCATAAAAAGAAGCGCTGATTTTAGAAGCAAATCTAATAAAAAAACATATGACAAAATATAATATTCGCCTTAAAGACGATAAAAGATACCCCTATGTAAAAATTACTGATGAAGATTTTCCACGACTCATAATTACACGTAATATTACTAAAAATGGTAGTTACTTTGGACCATTTACAGATGTAGGATCTGTTCGTTCTACTGTTAAATTCTTAAAACAACTATTTAAAATCAGAACATGTAAAAACATGGATGGACCATGTTTGAACAATCAAATTGATTTATGTTATGGGCCATGCAACGGTTCTATTTCAAAAGAAGAATATAGTGAAGTTATTGATAAAATAGACTTATTTTTCCAAGGAAAATATAATGAAATCATAAAAGATTTAAAATCCGAGATGAGTCAAGCATCTGCTAATATGGAATTTGAAAAAGCAGCAGTACTTCGTGATCAGATCAATTCAATTGAAGAGGTCATGGTTAAACAATTTGTAGAATTAAATGATGAGTTAGATCAAGACATAATTGCCAGTTGTGATAATGACGATACAACCATTATTGTTATATTATCAATTCGCAATGGTAAAATAGTATCAAAAGATGATTATCTAATGGACAACACTAAAAATCAGGAATTAAGTGAGGTTTTATATAGTTTTATCCAACAATATTATGGTATTAATCGCCATGTCCCAAAAGAAATAATATTAGAAGACAAACTTAAGGATACTGATTTAATTAGTGAGTGGTTAAGTGATTTAAGAGGAAATAAAGTAAAAATAACCATTCCTCAAAAGGGTAAAAAATTAAGATTAACTCGTATGGCACATCAAAATGCAGAAATAATTAAAAAACAGAAAGAAAAGGTCACTGGCTCTCTCATTGAACTTCACAATGATATAAAATTAAAAAATGTACCTCATGTAATTGAAGGATATGATGTAAGTAATATATCTGGAACATTACAGGTCGGTTCTAAAGTAAGCTTTTTTGATGGACAACCTAATAAAAAACAATATAAAAGATTTAAATTAGAAACACCAGGACCTAATGATTATGGTATGATGAAAGAACTTCTAACACGTAGATTTAAATCTCTTGTAGGAGAAGAAGACTATAAAAAACCAGATTTAGTACTAATTGATGGAGGAAAAGGACAACTTAACATTGCAGTTGAAGTATTAGATGAATTAGGTCTTGAGGATATACCACTCATAGGTCTTGCGAAAGAATTCGAAGAAGTATTTGTTCCACAATCTAATGATCCTATAATAATTCCTCACAATAAAGAATCATTACATATCCTGCAAAGAGTTCGTGATGAAGCTCACAGGTTCGGTGTTACATATCATAGAAAACTTAGATCAAATAAGATTACAGAATCAGAATTAGATGAAATTCAGGGTATAGGGAATAAAAGAAAATTAGGACTACTCAAAGAATTTAAAACAATTGAAAATGTAAAAAAAGCTACAGTTGATGAGCTTGCATCAGTTGATGGAATGAATAAAAAAGTCGCTTTAAATGTTTATAATCATTTCCATAATTAAATTATAATTTACCTTTAAGTTAAAAAATTACTTATAGAAAAGAATTATAAATTAAAACAATTATGAGAAATCATATAAATATTAATTAAAAAGTAATAGATTATATTAACAAAACTATATTTAAAACTAGTTTTAGAAAAAAAGTAGAAATTTTTTATAAAAAAAGAGCCCAACCTCAAATCAAAACATGTAGCTTGGGTGGTAGTGGTGGTAAACTACACATCTCAATTTAAAATCAGACTCCATAA
>CAYQMW010000079.1:2087-9568 GCA_964418715.1 uncultured Methanobrevibacter sp.
AATATTATATTAATTGATATATAAACTTTACCAAAAAAATTAAAAAAAATAAGTTAACTATTTATTATCTTATCAAAAAACTTATCAACTTCTTGTTCATATGATTCTAATGTAGATTCATTAACTATTAGATAATCAGAGGTTGCAATAACAGTACCTATTCCAAAATTCAATTCATTTTGGTCTCTCTTTTGGAATATTTCAAATTTATCAGAATCATCTTTACGTTTTCTAAGTTTTAATCTTTCAAATCTAACATTGGTTGATGTAAATACAGATAATATTTTAAAGTCATCAAAATTTTCTTTAAACATATTCACTTCATAAGGACTTCTAATACCTTCAACAACAATAAGCTTAGCAGACAAATCCTCTGTTGATTCTATTATTTCTTTAATCTTTTTAATTGTTAATTTAGCAACTACATATTTACCTTGCTCTTCTCTAAGTTTAACAGCAGTAATTCTTGAATCTTCATTTCGCTTTGTTGCTTCTTCTCTAACTCTATCTCCCATATTCACTACAATAGCACCTTTTTTTCTAGCTGTTGTAGATATGGTGTCTTTACCAGAACCGGGTAAACCAGAAATCCCCATAATCTTCATTTTTACACTTTATCCATTTTATATTAATTTTTATTTTGATTTTTTTCTAATATATAATTTTGTTATTTAACAAATATAATTTTAACCTTATTCTTATTTTATAACCTCTGTATCTTAAATGAATCTAAGGAGTCTTTAAGATTTGACTCATTATCAAAAGCATCTACAATACTTTGAAGATAATCTTTATCTTTATCTTTAAATTCACAGGCAATTTTACACATTAATGGTATAGCCCTTACAACATTATCTACAATTGATATATCTGACATTTTTGATGTTCTGGATAATGGGTTTAAATCTATACAAATGATTTTTTTACCTGCACTTTTTAAAAGTTCGGCACGATCCCCATCTTCAAGAGGAACTAATATAATATCTGCATTATATATTCCCTTCTTACTAGCAGTTGCTCGAGGATTATTGATTTTATCAAAATAATACAAATCATCATAATTTGTACCTAAAATTTCAGGGTATCCATGATCTTTAAACAAATCGGTTATTTTATCAACTCTTTCTTCTGTTCTATAAAAAAGGTTTATTTCAATATCACTATCTGTTTCTCTTGCAAGTTCAATAACTTCATCAATTGCTAGTGCTGTTGTATTACCATTTACAGAAATTACAGAATGTTCTGCTAAAAGTATAGATGCAACTGCTGCACAAATAGCTTTATATGCACTATCAACTGTTTTCTCACCAATTAAATAATCAAAAGTTTCTCCCCTACCATGAGCTATCATCCCAGAATCGGCTAAATATCCTTCTAAAAATGCATTTTTTACTTTTTCTCTTAAAAGTAATGACTCATATCTTGGATGGTTTTTAGGTATCATAACTATTAATTTGTTATAAATATTAATAAAATTTATTATTGATTGAATAAATTATTTACTTAAAATTTTTCTAATAGTTAATCATTTACAAAACGATTACCAACTAATACATTATTAATCTAAATTTATTGTAAAAAAAAATATTAATATTATATAAAAAAATTACATAAAATATGTTTCTCAAAATACTATAAAATAAATAAAATAAGACTTCATTAAAATGAACGTAGAAAAAATAAATTAATTTTATAAGTCTTTATTTTCTAATATGGCATCAGTTATAATATATGTGCCATTATCAAAATGCCAATCTATATCAGCTTTTAAAATTTTTATTCTTTTTTCAAAAATTGGTCCGTCTAAAACAAATGTTTCAGCCTCCCCACCTTCAAATGCTAGATTAATTGGTACTTTTTTGCTAATAGTTTTAATATCCTCTATTAACTTATAATCAATATGCCGACCAAGATAAGTCTCATCTAAACCATATGCAGAAACACCGCAAATAATTACATCAAAACCTAAATCCACTATCATTTTCATATATTCTTCTTCATTTACATGCCAAAAAGGAGATATGACTTTCATATCAAGTTTATCAGCAATTTTTTCAATCCTGGATTTTTGATAATTTGAATATAATGCTCCTGTGTATATGGCTTCAACACCCATTTCTTTAAGTTTATAAAATTCCCGTTCTAAATCCAAAAGTTCTTCTTCTTTTATTCCATTAGTTTCTCCTTTAATAAGTGGAATATTAACAGCTTCTGCTATGAGATCTGTTAAATCTATATTACGAACATGAAACATATAAGAGGATGAATTTTTACTTTTCATTGATAATAAATATTTAACATTATCACCATTTTCCAATGCCTTATATAAAGCGAGGGTACTATCTTTTCCCCCTGAAAAGAGAACTGCACTATTCATATTATCATTCTAAATAATTTATAAAAGACAAGTTGGAATAAATTTTACATCTACATATAATTTATAAAATAATTATACAAATAAATCAATTTTAATTTAATTACAAAGCAATAAATAGACTAATTAAAAAATAAAATGTAAAAATATATTTAAAAAATAAAGAAGGAATAAGTATAAAACTTATTCATTAAAGTCATCTAATGTTGTTTTAGAAGATTTTTTTCCATGATTTAAAGCTTTTTCACTTGATTCTTTACTTGGATCATTAATTTTAGATTCTTCTTTAAGTTTCTGAATTTCATCCCGTTTATTATCTTCTATTTTGTTTTTCTTAAATCTGCTTGTAAAACTGCTAGATTTCTCATTATCTTTTTTAGGATTAGAATCTTGTTTACGTTTAGCTTCTTTTTTCTGTCTTTTTTGAGCTCTTTTACGTTCAGCTTTAATTTCTTTAACAGATAATTGGTCTTTTTGACGTTTATTTCCCATTCTCTTCCAAGTACTATAAATATTATCTACAAAAATACCTAAAATAGCAAATACCATACCAATTATACCGGAGATAATAATTATATACCCTAGAGATAATTCATTATTTTTACTACTTTGAACAATGTCCTGAATCGGTCCTTCCACATCTGTTGTAGGAATTTCTTTTGCATGTAATTCATCTTTAACTTTATCTACATCCTGTGGTGAGACATGAACCTGTATTCTTACAATACTTGAAAGTGTAGGTAAATCATATGACTCACTTAAAAATTGACTTAAATCATGTTGAACTGCTTCAGGGTCAGTAGTATTTGTAAGATTAATGTATATTATTCCATTGGCATTATCTACCAATACATTACCAACATTATCAGAATGTTCCATATTATGTTTAATTCCAACGGTAACATATTCATCCCATGTATTTGAAAAGTTACCCGTTTCTACCGTAATATTGGCCGTAGTTACATTACGAACACCATCTAATGACTTTGCAGTTTGGATAACCTGAGTTACATTATCTTCACTATTTGAACTAATATCAACATTAATTAATTCATCTTCATTACTGAAAACACCATAACCAGTACCCATAACCTCTGCCAAATCATCATATGCTGGACTAATGAAAAATAGTCCGCCAACAGCACCAATAATAAATCCTATAAGAATAATACCTCCAATATCTTTTTTAGTAAGATAAGGACTTAAAATTCCTATGGAAAAAATGAATATTAATAAAAAAACATATAATAAAATATATATTGAAGTAGAGACGACATCCATAATATTTCACACTCTAAGTATTAATCATAATAATGTTTAATTTTAATTATCTATATATCTTTTGTTATTTTATATAAATTTTAAAAAATTTATGATTAAAAAAATAATTAAATCAAAATTATTTAATAAAAATTAGAAATATTATTTCATTCATTAGGCTCTATAAACATTAATATTAGAGGAATTATCTCTCCATTCAATAATTACTTTATTAAAACCTTTATATAAAAATAAATTAGAATTAATATCTGTTTTTTCAGTTTCTACAATAATTTCTTTTGTATTATTATCAGATAAAACTTTACTGGCAATTAGATAAGCTTTATTGTTCTGGTTATAAATATAAACCTCAGTATTTTCAGCCATATTGACGAATACTGTACGCCTAGATCCACTTCCACTTGCATAAACATAGTTTATACCATTTGCTATTTGTGATAATTCTGCCTTTGTTGTATATGAATTGGAAACATCAAAAGTATAATCAAATACATTTGATACAAATGGTAAAATTAAAGATAAAATAAGTATAAGTGATATAATAAAAATAAATAAATATTCGATTGATAATTGCCCTTTATCTTCGCGAATAATATTCAATATATTAAATAACATAAAATCAACATTTTAAAATTATTAGTAAACTTTTATATATAAAACTTGAAATTATCAGATAAATTAAATAAAATATAAATAAATATGCTTTAAAGGTTTTTTAAGAATTAAAATAATAAGAAGATCAAATTACCATAAAATATAGTTATTATATAAGCAATACAAATAGATGGAGCAAAGGGCATTGATATTTTCATGAAAAGGTTTTTATCAATTAATCCATTGTCATAAAATAATTTTAAAACTAAAATATCTTCACTTGTTAAGCCTCTACAACTATCTGATTTAAGTTTAAAACCATTTTTTATTTTATAAATGGATAAATTTGAATCCTCCTCAAGACTTATAGTTTCTTTTATTGATTCATATACTTGTTCATCACTAATCAAGTATTCATCTAAAATCATACCTTCTTCTAAAATATCTATATCTATTAAATAGCTTGAAAATCTATTTGTAGATCTTTTGATATTAAAAAATAAAATTTCATATTTGATTTTATATAATAAATCTTACTTTTTAATATTTTTAAATTTAATTATTAAAGTATATAGTAGAATAAAAGGGAATGATATTAAAATACTATTTACAATTAAATTCAATGAAAAAGGAATAAACAATAATTTTAAAGATAAAAATTCATTAATATATAAATAATTTATTGGAATAATGGAAGATATTGCCGTAATAAGTTTAACGTCTCCACCTGCCCATAGTCTCATTTTCCAGAGAATATAAGTTATTATAAATGTAACAATAGTTGAAATAATTGATGAGACTATAAAAAATATATCATAAAATATAATTGAAAAAATTAAATTAAATAATAAACCTAATACAAGCAAGGAAAATACTACTTTATTTGGAATTATATTATATTTTATATCCGTAATTGATGCTATTATAGTATATATCAAAGTAATAATTATTGGAATTAGAAAAATATTCATAAATATAGTTGTTTTTAAAAAATATATATACATTATTACTTAATTTTAAATTCATATATTGATTTTAATTATATTTTTAAAATAGAAATTATTTTTTAATTTAAAATATTATAATAAATAATTCTACACAATATTTGAATTTTTAAAATAATTATTACTTTTTCATCTTTAAACTCTGTTTATTCTATAGATAAAATAGCAATATTAAGAAAATAAAAATAATTAAAAATAACTTAAAATAAGAATAGCTTAAAATAAAAAAAGATTTAAGAGAAATTATTTTTCTCTTTGTGAATATTTATATGATGCATCAACAAATGATGCAAATAATGGGTGTGGCCTATTTGGTCTTGATTTAAATTCAGGGTGGAATTGACAACCAATAAACCAAGGATGATCTGGTAATTCAACTATTTCTACTAAAAAGTCATCAGGAGAAATACCACTTAATACAAGACCTGCTTCCTGTAAGGAATCTCTAAACTCATTGTTAAATTCATATCTGTGACGGTGACGTTCTTCAATTAAATCTTCACCAATAAAATCACCATATCCTTCAGTATATGTAGCATAAGTTTTAGTTCCTTTAACTAATTTACAGTCATATGAACCTAAACGCATAGTACCCCCCATCTCTTTGATTTTCTTCTGTTCTTCCATTAAATCAATAACAGGATATTTTACAGAAGTATCAAATTCAGTACTGTTAGCATCATCAAAACCATTATGTCTTGCAAATTGAGTAACCATGGATTGCATACCTAAACATATACCAAATATAGGAACCTCATTAACAATTGCATATTCAACAGCTTCAAGTTTACCTTCAAATCCTCGTCCACCAAATCCCCCAGGTATTAAAATACCATCTAATTCATTAAGGACATTTTCATCAAGGTGTTCAACATCAGCATTAATATATTCTATTTTTAAGTTAACACCTACATCTGCTGCACCATGAAGTAATGATTCACGTATACTTATATATGCATCTTCAAGTTCAACATATTTACCTACAATACCAATCTTAACATTAGGAGATTGGATTTTAAGAGATTTAACAACTTCTCTCCATTCATCAAGTTTAGATGAATCAGGTTCTACATTAAGATTAATTCTATTTTTAATAAATGAACCAACATTATTTTTATCAAGTACGAGAGGAACTTCGTATATACTACTAGCATCTGGAGTATTTACAACTGCACGCTCATCTACATCACAGAAGTTAGCAATTTTTTTCTGTAAATCATTATCAATTGGTGAAGGTGATCTGCATACAATCATATCTGGAGAAATACCTGTACTTCTAAGTTCTTTTGTAGAGTGTTGAGTAGGTTTGGTTTTAAATTCTTTTGCAGCTTCAAGATAAGGTACGTAGGTTACATGAACAAACATAACATTATCTGTTCCTTCTTCATTTCTAAGCTGTCTTAAAGCTTCTAAAAATGGTTGGGATTCATTATCTCCATCAGTTCCAACAAGTTCTACAAATACAACATAATTTTCTTCTACACTACTAGCTTCCCTTATCATCAATTTAATTTCATCAGTAATATGAGGAATTATCTGTACACATGCACCTAAATAATCTCCTTTTCTTTCTTTACTGATAACTGATTTGTATACTTTACCAGTAGTAATGTTAGCAATACCTGGTAGTTCAACATCTAAAAATCTTTCATAATGACCTAAATCCAAATCAGTTTCCATTCCATCATAGGTTACAAATACTTCACCATGCTGATATGGGTTTAATGTACCTGAATCCCAGTTAAGGTAAGGATCAATTTTAATAGCTGAAACTTTAAGTCCATATGATCTAAGTATTCGACCGATTGAAGCAGAAGTAATTCCTTTTCCAATGGAACTAACTACTCCTCCTGTAATAACGATGTATTTTGTCAATAAATCCACTCCAAAAATAATGATTTTATTTTTTTTAAAATGATTTTTAATTAGCCAAATAGATTTTCGACTAATTAATTTAGTAAATTATTATATAGTTATAATTTAGTTTAAAGTATTATATAAAATTACTATTTTTCAATAAATTAATATAAAATCCACTTTTTTAAATATTGAATAAATCTTTATATTTAAAATTTAATAATTTTAAAGAATATACGAAATTAAGACAAAATAATATTATTAAATTATAGATTAATTTGCTAATATCATTATTTAAACAAAATAAGATTAATAAAAAGAGATTGAATAAAAATTAAAATTATATAAGATTATAAAATTTTAAATAATTA
>CAYQMW010000080.1:0-9563 GCA_964418715.1 uncultured Methanobrevibacter sp.
AAAGTATATTTTAAATCTATTTTAAAAAAATATTTTATAAAAATAGTTTTTCTAATAATTAATTTATTTAATACAATATAAAAATTTTTAGTTATAATTAATCTAATAAAATAAATATTTAAAAATATTTTAAAAATTAAAATGAATTTATGAGAAAAATAAATAAAATAATTAAAATTAATATTTAAAAGAAGCAATTAAAGACTTACAAACATATCATTTTCCTTTGCAAAATCAATTAAACTTTTATAAGTTTTATCAGATGATAATGTATCGGCATTTCCAATAACAACTAATTTTCTTTTTGCACGTGTCAATGCTACATTTAATCTTCTTAAATCCTTTAAAAATCCAATATTACCCTTATCATTAGACCTTACTGCTGAAATTAGAATAACTTCTTTTTCCCTTCCCTGAAAACCATCAACTGTTTTAACTTCAACATCACATTTATCTGATATTAACCTTACCTGATCTAGATATGGACTAATAATACCAATGTCTTTTGTATCAATACCATTATCCAAATAGTAGTCAAGTAATTTTATACAAATATCTGCTTCAAGAGGGTTAATAATGGACTTTGAATCTTTAAGATGTTTCTCTTTATTATTATCAAGTTGTGAAGTGTCAATGAATGAAAATACATCTTCTTCATCTATTTTTGATATTTCAGACAAATTAATATCTTTTACTTTAGAGTATGTTTTAAGAGAATTATCATAAAATGTTTTATTTGGAAAATCCATCAAGAGAGAATTCATACGATATTGAACATCCAATAATTGTGATTTGTGAGGATATTTTTCAATGAGATCTTCAAATAATGTATCTTCTAATTTTAAAGCATCTGGAGATAAAATTGTAGGTGGCAATTGTTTATGGTCACCTGCTAGAATAAATCTATGTGCTTTTGCAATCGGTATTAGAATACTTGGAATTGTTGTTTGTGATGCCTCATCAACAACCACCACATCAAATTTTGTATTTTGAATACTTTCTAAAGCCGCTGAAGAATTTGTTGATAAAATAATATTACTACTGTCAATAATATCACTGATTATTTCATTTTCTATTTTATCTAACTTATCATATAATTCATTAACTTTTTCACTATAGTCCAACCATTTGGCCATAGATTTTATTTTATCACTACTTATTCCACGAGTAGATTTTCCTTTTTGAGCGTAAAAATGAATTTCATTATCCTTAAGACCTCGTCTAAATTGAGGTCTAGGTTTTGTATAACTGTCTCTTATCTGGACAAGTTCCTCAATTTGTTTCATTACAGGTTCTTTTTTACTGTAGTCCTGATGATTTTCAACCTGATAAGCCAAGGTATGTTTAATGTTATCTTTTGATACTCTTTGAGGATGTCCTAAACGAGTAAGTTTAATATTAGGAGTTTTAATTAATCTTTCCAGTATATTATCTACACTTGCATTACTATCAGAGCAAGCCAATATTTTATGATTTTTTCTCATCTCCTGAAGAATCAGTTCAATAAGTGTACGGGTTTTACCAGTTCCAAAAGGTCCATGGATTAAATAAAAATCAGAAGTTGAAAGAGATTTTACAACTGCCTCCTTTTGAGAATCGTTAAGTGATGAATCTA
The DNA here is from genome assembly GCA_964418715.1 of uncultured Methanobrevibacter sp. Lineage (GTDB taxonomy): Archaea > Methanobacteriota > Methanobacteria > Methanobacteriales > Methanobacteriaceae > Methanarmilla. The sequence continues at coordinate 1,616 of CAYQMW010000080.1, forward strand.
TATATTCCAGATAAACATTACTGTCTTTAAATTTAGGTTCCTTTATACCTAACAAATATTCAAGTGCATTTACACCAAACGAACTTAAATGTTTTAAATTATCTTCCATTCGAATATATGTAGTATCATTAACATACAAATCAAGTCTTACTTTTTTCTTTAAAGCCCATTTAGGAACCTTATTTAAGAAAGCCACTTTAATATATTTTCTTCCTTTCTCTACAACTGTTGCTGTAAGATCACTTTTTAAAGGATTTTTTGAACTGATAAGTACAATATCTCCAACATTAATTTCTGTTTTAATATCATGACTTCTACCGTATTGTACTATATTTAATCCTAACTCTTTTTTTACAAACTTACCTTTAAGTTTATTAATAGCACGACCCTTTTCCTCTCTTTTATAAGAAGACATTGTTTTAATTTCATGAATCATTAATGAAATTTCAGCTTCCCTTTCAAGATTTATTAAATCTATTAATTGTGATATATAGGCTTTCATATTATCATTTTAAAAAAGTAATTATTATTGAAAAAAAAATAAAAATAACTAAATTTAATTAATTGAATATTTAATTAATTTAATTTAATTATAACAGAAAACAACCAAGTAGAAAAAAATAAAAAAAGAAGTAAATGCTAAGCATTTACCTAAGAACTAAAGCAATTCTTTTAGAAGTGAAACTTTTAAATCTTGCACTATAAGAGACTTTCTTACCAACAACAAGTCTTTTCAATACCGCCCTAGTAAGGGAAATTTTTGCAATTCCTTTTGAATTAGTTTTTGCCTTAAAAGCATTTCCATTAAATCTGAAAGTTACTTGTTTGCTTTTAAGTGCTGCAGAGCCTTTTTTAAGTGTTGCTAGTAATATTAACTTTTTAGCTGATTTTCTAACAACAACTGATTTTATATTGATTTTTGTATTTTTAAAGACACTGCCTCTTTTAGTTCCACCATAGATATCCTTACCCTTAGGAGCTTTATTATCACTAAAAGTACATTTTACCGCTTTTGCACAGTGAGTTTTATCAGATGAGGAAGTTCTAAATCCATAAATAGCGCCTCCTCTTTCACCTGCAACATTATCTGCGAAAAGTGAGTTTTGAATTGAATTTTTATAATATTTAATTTCATTAACCCATTTGCCATTTTTATAATGACCAGATTGTTCATGGCATTTGAAATAAACTGCCCCTCCATACATAGCTACCTTATTTTTATTAAATTTGGAATTTTTAATAAAAAGATCTTTACATCCAAATACAGCTCCTCCTTTTTCGTTAGCTTTATTTGAATTGAATGTGGAGGATTTAATATCAATATGAGAGAAAGCGTAAACTGCTCCTCCACCATTACCATTAGCTATATTGTTAGTGAATACACAATTGGAGATATAATCTTTACCATGTTCAAGAGCTACATTCATTGCAATTGCAAAGAGAAGATTTGTATCTTCACTAGCATTTTTATCTCCAAAATAATTTTTGTAGAAAGGAGCCCCTATTTTAAGAGTTAATGAGAAAACTGCCCCTGCATCTCCACCAGCAGAATTCTTATTAAATTTAGAATTTTTTAAATTTAAAGCACCTAAGGAATTTATAGCACCACCTGCAGTACCTGCATTATTATTTGTAAAATAACAATTTTTAACTGTTAAATTTGCAAAGTTGAGAATTGCACCACCATAAAATTTAGCAAGTCCATTTTTAAACTTAATGTTATTCAATGTAACCTTATAAAAATGTAATCCATTACCATAGTTAATATTAAAAATTCTGGATTTACCTAATCCATCTATAGTATGACCATTACCATTAATGGTTATATCCTTACTGATAAAAATACCAGTGGTAATTTTAAAATTACTATCATACTTATAATTGCGGGTTAAATTAATAACACTACCATCTTTTGCAAGTAATATTTTAAGTTGTAATGCAGTAAAAGTTCCATCATCCACATCTGCTTTTAACTCATTATTTCCATCATTAGCCACTACATCATCATTAATGTTGCCAGATACAAGTGAATCATCACAAGAACTTAAACCAACATCAGATGAAATGTCTAAATCTTCCCCCTTTTCATCTACATCACTTGCAATAGATGAATCTACCTCATCAACTGGAATATTACTGTCCATATCACTTGCAAGAGTTGAATCTTGGCTACAATCAACTAGATTATCATTTATATCACTTGCAACCACAGTAGAAAGACTAAATAATATACAAGCAATTAATAAAATAAACAATAAACCCTTTTTCATTTTATTTTCCCCATATTTTAATAAATAAAAATATTAGAACTTAATTAATAAGTTCTAAAATAATCCACTTTCTTCCAAACGTTCTTCAAAGTATTTTGAAGGTTTGTCTGCTTTTTCTTTAATAATAAGAGCAACAATAACTGTTAGAATTCCTATAATCAGAAGAACAATTAGTGAAGGAATATAATTTCTCCAAACAACTCCCAGTTGGGCTTCACGTATCAATCTAATTGCATAAGTCATTGGCATATATGGATATAAAACCTGGAAAAATTTTTGCATGATTTGAATTGGATAAATTCCCCCAGTTGCAGAAATCTGAAGAACCAAAAGAATAACAACAATTCCTTTTCCAACAGTTCCAATTGCCGATATTATCGAATATATTAAAATCATAAATACTACAGACACCAGTATTGCAGAAAATATGAACAACGGATAATTATCAACATAAACCCCTAATATATGGGCTCCAATAAGTGTTACACAGGCCTGCAATATACTCATTATAACATAGATTAATAATTTACCTGCATACATTTCAAATGCAGAATATTTTGTTCCAACACTTGCTTTAGGTTCCATCATAACACAGGTAATTAAATCAACAACCCACATAGATAATACTATATAAAATGGAGCTACATTAGAACCATAATCAGGAACTGAGAATAATTCATGCCTATGTAATTTAACTGGTGAAAAGAAATAATCACCAAGAAGGGTTTCATTAATACCAGTAATAGCAGCAAGTTGATCTGCAGATGCTCCAAGTGCACCAGCAGCTGTAAATAATGCTTGTGCTGCAGAAGTTCCAAGTAATTCTGCACCTGCTGCAAGACTTAATGAACCTTGAGCTAATTCAGCCGAACCATCAGCCAAATCACTAGCCCCCCCAGCAAGTTGTGTAGATCCATTTGCCAATCGAACAGAACCATCAGCCAATCGAACAGAACCATCAGCCAATTCAAGAGAACCATTAGCTAGCTTACCAGAACCTCTTGCAAGTTCAGAACTACTATCTACATATTCTTTAACTGGTCCTTCAGGAATTAAAGAAGAATCTACAGCAGATTCTAATTCTTCAGAACCTTGTTGAACCTGACCTGCCCCATTTTTAACATTAGTAGCCCCTTGATGAACCTGACTTGCACCATCTCCAACACCGGATGCACCTTGCTGAACCTGACTTGCACCACTCTTCACTTGATTTTTACCACTTTCAACCTGACCAACACCGGAAGATACCTGACTAGCACCTGAAGAAACCTGGTTTGCTCCAGCTTGAAGTTGACTTCCTCCGCCAGATAATTGACTAGCACCAGAAGCAAGACCTTCCTGTAATTCTCCAAGTTTTCCATATGCTGCAAGATTAATAACTTGAATAATTTTCGCATTTAAAGATGTATAAACAGCATTTGCACCAGAATCAGTGAGCTTTGTAGCAACTGGATTTGATTTTACATTTACCACATATTCCAATTCTGCTTGTTTTGGATCATCTGATGCAATCGAAACTACATTTGACGACAGATTTTCGGGTATTATTATACCGGCGTAATAATCTCCATTATAAACACCATCCCTTAGTTCCTTCTCAGATACAAAGGTCCATTTAAACTTATCATTATTTTTAAGTTCTTTAACAAGCTCATCTCCAATATTGATTTGAGCACCGTTAAAAGATGTACCATTATCCAAATTGGCAATTGCAAATTCCACATTTCCCGTATTTCCATAAGGGTCCCAACATGCTTGTATATTTAAAAGTGCATAAAGAGAAGGTAGAATAATTATTGCAATTAACACAATTGTTACAATAGGATTTGAAAATGCTCCTTTAGCATCATTTTTCATTATCTCGGCAATATGACTTATAGATTTTCTACTCATACTTTCCCTCAAAATTAAAAAAATATAAAATTTTCAAATATAATATATATTTATAATTATTACATTATAAAGTTAAAGTTTAAATCTGAAAAAATTATTAAAATTATAGAAAAATCTAATAAATTTGTGAAAAAATTTTATTAATAAAAAATGAGAATTTAATTAGATTGTCTCCATGTGTTTCCGCAATTTGCACACCTGATGAAATAGGTAGGTGCCTCATCAGCAGATCTTGTCTGAAGTGTCCACCAATAACCAACTGTACCCCCACATTTATAACAGGTTATTTTAGTTGTTGGAAGAACAACATCCTCTTTACGTGTAACAATGACATTTTGCTCTTTGTTTCTATCTCCTTCAAAAGTATATTCTTCTTTCAAATCATCCTTATCTAAGTTTTCAACATATCCACATTTACATTTAATATTCTTACCTGAAGGAAGCATCATTGAACCACATTTCGGACAGAATTTCATAATTTAACCTATAAAATATTTAAATAAAATTAGTGCTTATTTTTAAAAATATATATTAGATAATTTTAATATTTAAAGCTTTTTTAAAAAAATAAAAATTTGAAAAGAAAAAAAACATGATAATTTAAAACTTATCTTCTTTAAGTTGATAGTTAGCTGATTTTAAAAGCATATCCTGCCAATTGTCAAACTGAGTGTTTTTCTTTATAAACTTATCCCATCTCTTATTATCAAATAATTCAGATGTATCTGCATCATTCAATGGAGATTTAGCTTTCATCTGGTCAAAAGAAGAAAATTTTGTATACTTCTTCATAAACTCATCATCAAAAAATCCAATTATACATACATCATCTTTTCCCATAATTACCACATCTATTAAATAATTATTTCTTAATTATTCTTATAAATAAAATATAATTAAAATAAGAGTTTTATAATACATACACCATTAAAACTCTTAAAATCTGCCTTCTATTACATCATTTAATCTTTTATTCATCTCCAGGATTCTAGACCTTGAATTATGTTCATAAGTAGACACTTCAGTGTAATCATTTTGAGCATCTATAATATAATATGCTTCTTCTGATTTAACCCCACTAATATTAACCTTAGCCAGGTTTCTCTCAACTCTTCGCTTTAATGGCTCATCATCCATATCTTCACCTAAAAATATAGGTGTTTTAACTGCAGATGAGATTAAAGTGTTGTGACGCTTTAATGACCTTTCATCATTACGTCTATCAACAATATCCTCACTTGAAGAGTTTAAATCATTGTCCCTAAATGGAATACCAACATCAGATAGAGCAATTCTTCGCTCATCATTAAGATTTAATGCTTTTAAAAGAACTTCAGGGTTTTTACTTGCTATGGTTCCTCCCTGAAATCTTCCAAATACTGGCCCTTCACCTACATGAAAACCTACTTCAATAAAAGCACCTCTAACCGGTGCAGAAGATGTATAGGTTGTAACTATACCCTTATCTTTAATAAGCCTAAAAAATTCATTGAATAAATCAGCACTAAACAGTTCAGGAGCCATAGTCTGTGAGAATGGATCTAGAAATATTGCATCATAAGTATCCTCATCAAGTTTTTGAACAGTTTTTCGAGCATCCTCAATAAAAACATCAATATTAATATTATCAGGTATTTGAGTTTTCTCCAAATTAAGTGATGCAAAACCAGAGGAGAGTAACTCATCTTCAATAGCCCTCTTTACAATATCATGCTCTGCTATAGGAGATGGTACTATCATACCTGCTGCTAATGTTTCAGGGGATATTTCTACCATATCAATTTTAAGATTAGTATTGTTATCTGTGTGTTGAAGATAATCAAATATAGCTGCAGAACTATTATATCCGAGTCCTGCACAAATGTCCAAAATTGCAATATCTTGTGTGTAATCAAGTTTTAATGGATCTATAAATTTTTTAAAACTTTCAGATATAGCACCAGATTTGGTGTGTAAAGTTTCAACTTTATTGTTGATTAGTCTTGATTTGATTGAATAGGACCCGTCATCAGTTTTAACAAAATAATCTTTAGTCTTGTTAAAGAGATTTTCTCTATATTTAGAATCATTTGTTTCAACTTCACATTCAAATGTCTTTTTAATTATCTCAAAAACATCATTATCAATTACTACTGCATCATCCTGGTATGTCATTATATCAAACTTAATATTTTAATCATAGCAATAACTTAATTAACTTAATTTAATTTAATCATTTAATAAATAAAATTTAATTAATTATATAAATTCAAAGTGAAATACTGTTAATTTTATACTAAGTTATTTAATAATAAATAATATACTAATAAAAAGACTATTTATATATTATAATTTAATTTATATAAAAAACTAGGTATAATATAATTAATTCTAAATGATAATGTAATGAAAATTTTAATTTTATATTTATCTTATAAAAATAACAAACTTAAATCAAGATTTAAATAATTTATTTTGTGGTCATATGAAAAGTAGAGTTCAAATTACTAAAAGACTTGAAGAATCAAAGAGAAGACTTGAAATGCTTAGTGTGGAAAGCGAAAAAGACAAATATTATAAATTAAGTTATAAAATTACAATCAATACTCTTGAATATATCCTAAATGAAAATAAAACTGAAGTGGAGCTAAATCTAGAACTTGATAAATTAAAGCAAAAAAATATTCACCTGCAAAAGGAAGAAAATATACTGGAACTTTTAAAAAATAATATAACTATGCGAGTTTACAATTGGGTTTTGAATGATAAAAACAATGTAGATATAGAATGGGTTCCATTAAAATATAAATAAATGTACAAGTTTTCATTAAAACATGCTTATTTTTAACTTAATTATATCAAAAATCATTATAAAAATTTCCCTAAAAATTTTCATTAAATAGTGATAATGAATTGGAGAAATCTACTTATCGAAAAAATATATTTTGTTATATATTCCAAATAGGGTATTCTCATTAGATTATATGATATTTTTGTTAATGAAAAGGTTAAATATTGGTTAATGAATAAAGTAATGGATTTAACATGATTTAGTTTAGATTCTTGAAAAAATGTCTCCTTAAAAAACCAGTTGAATTAATAATTTATTAATAAATTTAAATTATTATCATTATAACTAATTTTATATATTCTAATTAAACTCTTTTTTTTGATTAAACAAACAATATTAATAAAAATTCATATCCCTTTTATTCAATTTTATGCAATATTTATGTAAATAGATAAAATTTAAAAATAAAAATTGAATCGATAATAACATAATTATATATCAAATAAAAATATAAATTAATTTACAGATAATTAAAATCAAATCAAAATTGTATTTGTAAAAGAATAAAATATTGAAAAATTAATCCTCTTCATTTACAAAATTCGATTTTAGATTAAATTTAGTGGTAATTGTAAAAAAAAAAATTAAGGAGAGAAAATATGAATAAAAAAGTAATAATTATAGCAGTTATAGTTATAATAGTTGCTGTTGGTGTAGGTTCATATGCTGCAGGTTGGTTTAGCCCTTCCAGTACAGACCCTGCAACAATACAAGGAGAAGAAGTAAATTTAGCTGCTGCAGCTAGTTTGAAAAATGTTTATGATAAAGAATTAATCCCAATGTTTGAAGAAAAATATCCTGGTGTAAAAGTAACACCTACTTATGGTTCAAGTGGAGATTTACAAACAGAAATTGAAAATGGTTTAGAAGCAGATGTATTTATGTCAGCTTCCAATAAACAGATGGATGCTTTAGCTGAAGAAGGTTTAGTTGACAATAGTACAAATCTCCAATT
>CAYQMW010000081.1:0-252 GCA_964418715.1 uncultured Methanobrevibacter sp.
ACGGCCATACAACAATTCTCTGAGAACTGAAAATTTCAGGCCCCTAAAATATTTATTTTTTTAAAACAAATAGTATAATAATTAATTTAACTAATTATTTAAATTTTGTATTTGGAGGTTTAATTATGGAAATAAGATGGTTAGGTCATTCTGCATTTGAAATTATAACTGATGAAGATGTAAAAATTTTAATTGACCCATTTATTAGTAATAATCCTAGTTGTAATGTACCTGTAGAAGAACTTAGTGCAG
>CAYQMW010000081.1:262-9514 GCA_964418715.1 uncultured Methanobrevibacter sp.
CAATTTTGGTGATGCATCTGAGATTGCAGAGAAAAGTAATTCTCTTGTAATTTCTAATCATGAAATCGGTGTATTCCTACAAAGACAAGGTATAGAAGCAGTTAATATGAATATTGGAGGTTCTGCTATAATTAGGGATATTAAATTTACTATGGTTGATGCTATTCATTCATCTGATATTGATTTTGTTGAAGAAGGTGCTGTTCCTGGAGGAAGTGCTTGCGGATTTTTAATAACACTTCCAAATGGAGATAAAATTTATCATGCAGGAGACACTGCATTATATGGAGATATGGAAAATATTATTGGTAATATTTACAAACCAGATATTGCAATAATACCTATTGGTGACAGGTTTACAATGGGTCCTTTTGAAGGGGCTTTAGCTACTCGCTGGGTTTCACCAAAAGCAGTAATTCCAATGCATTATAATACATTTCCTGCAATTGAACAAGATCCTGCCATTTTCTCTAATTTTGTTAAACAGTTAGATCCGTCAATTGATGTTGTTATAATGAATCCGGGGGAAGTATATAAACCTGAGTTAGAAAAAGAGTAGTTTTAAGTTTAATTATTAATTAAACTTATTTTTTTTTTTTTTTTAATTTGAATTTTAGACATTGTTTATCTAATTAATCGGAATTTTCAACCATTTTTCTCAATTCATCTAAATTCGCTTTAATAGCATTTTCATATTTGGGATTTGCTAAATCTTTATACTGTCTTTTATGAGTTTTTTCATATGCTTCTTTCATAATAAGTTGTAATTCGGAAGTATCTTTTTTCAAGATTATATCTAATTTTTCTTTTTCATTTTCATTTAATGTTTCTAAATGTGCTTTTATGGTTGATTTAAATTTTAAAACTAAATTTTTGTTACGTTTTAACATTGCTTCTATTACAAATGCAGGTGCCATTGCAAATAGTTTTTCATATTCTTTAACATCTTCATATCCAATATCTTCATTAACCATATTACCAAAACAATTTATTTATTTATTTTTTAAATTTTTGAGGGTCTAATATTTTTGTAACTTTTGCAGGATTTCCAACTACGACAGTATTTGCTTCAACATCTCTTGTTACAACACTACCTGCACCTACAATTGCATTTTCTCCAATTGTTACTCCTGGAAGTATTATTGCTCCTGCACCAATCCATGCATTTTCACATATTAAAACATCTTTTATGGTAATTATATTTCGATTATAATAATCATGGTTATTGGTTATTATAGAAACATTAAATGCAATAGATACATTATCATCAATATAGACGTCTCCTGCAGACATACATTTAAAATATGGCATTATTTTAACATTATTTCCAATATGTATATTGTTTGCCAGATTGATATAAAGTGGTGTGCTTATTAAATTGTTTTCACCAAATCCTCCGGTGAATAATTCTTTAACTAGTTTATCAAATTCTTCACTATCATTTTCTGTGTGATTAAGTTTGAAAAGAATTTTTGAAGTTCTTTCAGATTCTTTAATTCTTTCTTCACTTTGATTGGATAAATCTAATTTTTTTACCATTAAATCCCCAACTTCGATTGTTATAATTATTTTAAAATTTACACTGTAAATAGTCTTTAATATTTTTTATCATCAAAGTCACATTTGCCTGTTGGTAAGACCCTTACAATATCATCAAGTTCAATTAAACCATCTTCATTAATTTTAGATAATATACTTTTTGCCATAGCTTCTTTTTTAGTATATCCTGGTTTTATTACTACATAATTATCTGTAAATGATTTTATTGCTTCTTCAGGACCTGCCATTAGACGTTTTCCTTCATAATCTACAATTCCAACTGCAATTCTTAGTTTAGCACCACGTACATGGTTTCTTCTACCTCGTATAATAAATGATCCTTTGGCCACATACTCTCCACTTTCAGGACTTTTAGAAACTTGCTCAGGTAGGACCCAATATACATCTTGAGTAGAGTAACCATCGCTCCAAGCAGATGAAAAGGATGCTGCAAAAATTGCAGATTCTTTAATGGTATTGTCATCTAATTCTTGACCATTTAATTTTATAGCTATTGAAGGAGCACCGTGTATATCAGCATGCATATAAACATCATTATTGTCTAGATATTTTTTAACAATGTTCTCATTACTATTGGCATCACGTCCACCAACTACAAGTACTCCAGTTGAGCTTACAAACCATCTTAATTTTTCATACCATTTAAGATCTTTTTTAACTCTTTTTTGAGGAACCATAATAGTGCTCATTGCATTATCTTTCTTATTTAAAATATCCTCTAATTGCTTTTTAGTATTTTCGATTGCAATATTTGCACCTTCAATTTTACGTTTAGCTTTTTTAGCCTTTTCATAATATACATCTGCATTTTCAGGTATGGATATTTTTGAGTTAATATTAATGTCTGTATCTTCAATATTTATTATAATATTTCCCATTTTATCTACTGATTTAATTATCTCAGCTTCAGCCATACCCTCTTTTTTAGCTTTTTTTAAGATTTTATCAATTTCCTGATAGGAATAATCTTTGCTTCTTGCAGTTTCTATTACATTAATAAGTGCTTCGATTTTTTGATAATTTGAATAAATCAACTCTCCTTTTCTATGGGATTTTTCAATTGTATCTTTAAAGCCTTGAAGTGTTTCTTCTTGAAATTCTAATCTTTTTTCAAATTTGGATATTTTCTTATTCCATGCTTTTTCCTGCTCATCTGTAATGGTGTTTTTTACAGCTTTTGAATAGAACTCATCACATGCTTCATTAAAACTATCAAAATATTCTTGTTTATAATCCTTATATTTTAGAAGTTCAAGTGGCAGAACATCTTCCTTATCACCACTTACTATTGCAGGTTTAATTTCACCTTCACTTAATGGTTTAAAGATTGATTGAAGTCCCTTATATATGGTTTCAATATCTTCATTAGTTAAAAGAGCAGCATCAGTTTTTTTATCAATTAAACTTAAACCTTCAGATTCTCTAAGATTATTTGCACGTAAGATTATTTCTTCAGCATATAAACTACCAAGACCACTTTTTGCAAGTGTTCTAATTACATCATCTTTTGAGTTTGTAAATAATATATTTAATTCATCAAAACTAATTGTAATAGGATTTATTCCATTTTCAGGAGGATAAATATATTCTTTTTTAGCACTTATGTCCCTGTTACTCCATGATTTCCTCTTAAGGGGCATTATAATATTTATATCCTCATCAAGTAAGATAATATTTCCTTTGGAAAATAACTCAACAACAATAGTGTATATCTGATCTTTTTTAAGAGTAATCTCAACAATACGATCAAAATTATATTGTTTAATACTTATTAGATTGGCACCTTTAAGTCTTTTTCTAAGTAGCATTGGAAAAAAAGGAGGTTTAGTAGGATTAGGTAGAGGATACTGACTTTTATGAATACGTTTTCCAGCTTCCATTACTAAATCTACACGTCCAAAACCTGCTTTATGAAATCTCATAACAACAGTTTCTTTATTGGGCTGGAATGATTTATCGACTCTAGCACCTTCTAAAAAATCATTTAATTCATGTGATATTGCATAAATATCAACATTGGTCATTGTTTTCATATCAACATCCTTCTATCTATCAATTGCACTTAAAATTAAATTTATAAAATTATTTTTATTTATTTATTTTAGTATATTAAAATTATTAGTTTTTTATTTTCAATTTTTAAAATAAATATTATATTTATTTTTTAAAATAAATTTTTTATTTTGTAAAATAAATCTATAATTTTAAATAATATATTAAATAATATTTTATTATTGTTTATTTATATGAATTTTACTACTTAATTTTATTAATATTTTTTTATAAATTAGGTCAATTAATTTTTATATTTTTAAGTAGTCTAATTTTATTAAAAATTAAGTAAAATAAAAATAATTAAGTTTTATTTAGAATTATTATCGATTAATAGTTTATTGGTAGGAGATATTATGGACGAAGTACAAACAATTACAACAATTCACGTTGTTCCTGCATTTTTTTGCGGAATAGTTTCTGCAATGTTTTCTGCTGGAACATTCGGTTTTAAAAATGAGATTATTGCATCATTAATAGGGATTGTTGCAGTATATTTAATTGGACAATATTGTCAAAAAAAGTATAAAGAATCTATTGATGGTTTTAAACAATGGTTTACAATGGGAATTATGCCTTTCGGATTTACATGGTTTATTGTTTGGGTTGTATTCTCTAGTTATGCTAAAGTTATTCCATTTATATAAACTTTTTTACTATTTTTTCTAGTTCTTTACTATTTTTTTATATAATAAGCATTTTAATATGTGGTTCTTTATTATTTTATAATTTTAAGCTATTTTTACTATTTTTTTATATAATAAGCATTTTAATATGTGGTTCTTTATTATTTTATAATTTTAAGCTATTTTTATTATTTTTTTTATAATAAGCATTTTGCTATTAAAATAAGAAAAGTAGTAAATTTTAATTTAATACATTAACCATAAAAGATTTAAAAATATAGCTACTATGAATGTTATTGGAGCTATTATTTTACTTACCTGAACAGTAGAACTAATTGTGGATATAAGTTCTGTAGAATTATTAGGTCCAAAACTTCTAATGCTTTTTATTTTTTCAGTAGCACAACCTGCTTCAACTTCTTCAAGATCATCTATAGCATCTTGAACACTTTTTATAATATATTCAATAATTTCTTTTCTTTTAGATAATCCTATTGGGTTGTATCCTCGAGAAATTGTATTTACACTATGGGTGTCTGTGGTCATAACCTCTGTCTCGTCAATATCAAGCTCGCATACAGCATCGATGATTTCTTTTCTAAAACCAACTTCCATATTATTTGAATCAAATAAAAGATAAGCAGTTCTTTGACCGTCAACTTCAATAATCATTGTTTTAAGTCCACTATCTCCAACACCATTATCTTTATCTAATCCTTCCATATTGGATTGGTTACAGCCCATTTTAATTCCTTCGTATCTTTCATCAGATTCGATTGTATCAATAGCCTCAACTAATTCAAATACTTCAGGGTCTCCAGGTAAGACCTGACCGGATTCTTCAGAAAATGAATTGTGACAATCTACAATTATTGCAGTTGTATCTTCAAATTTTTTACTTGCTCTTACCATCATTATTAATCCTACACTAAATTCAATATCATCACTGCCGAGAGGTGCAAATGTTGAGAGTACATTCATACCTTTATTGAAAAATTGAACTCCAATGTTTGCTGTTTTATAAGAGTATCTTCTAAATTTACTTGCCTTATTGGAATATTCTATTCTATCAAGTGCTTTATTTACGCTGTCTTCAATTTTATCAATTTCATTAATATGTGTAGGGTTAAAATCATGAGTTGAAGGTCCATGAGCCACCATTGTAAATGGTTCAAATTTATCTGCTAAAATAGTTGGCATATTTCCTCCTCCAATATTTCCAAGAGGGCCTGGATGAACTGCAGGACTTATAAATAATCCTTTTATACCTTTTTCATTTTTAAAACTTACAACACTTACAAGAGTGTCAATATCCTGGCCTACTTCTGTAAATTTATCTTCAAGGAGGTGGGTACCTTCATTCATATGGGAAACAAATAAGCTTATTAAATCTAACATACCTATTTTAAGATTTTTCTTCATAGGTGCTGCTAAGGTTTTAATAAATAATATAATTGCAAGTTCAAAGATTAAAGATCCGATTATGATTTTTACAATAAGTGATATTGATAAGTTTATTGAAATTAAGTTTAAACCTAAAAAATTAATTATTACTAGTACAATTATTGAAAATAGTGGTTGGAAAAATGCAGTAATACTTGATTTAACGAGTCCTGCTCTTGTAACACTCCAGAATACAAGAAAACTAAATGCAAATATAATAATGCATCCAAATTCTAAGAATGCTAAAGTAGTATCTGCTTTAAAAGAAAAAATAACTCCAACTAAGGTTAAAAATGAGATTGCAGCACCATTTATAAATGTTAAAAACATTGAATGTCTTATCTTAAGATTTATACCGCCCATAAGATTAATTGCTTTTTCATTAACAACACCACTAATTATTGATGTTAATCCGAAACTCATAAAACTAACTATGACTGCACCTATAATCTGATAGAAAATATTCTTTTCACCATTAGGTACTATTATTCCAATTAATAAACCTATAATTAGTGTAAAAATAGTAATTGCTTTAATTGAAAATTTAGTATTAGGTAGGGTGGTAATATATTTTGATAATCCTGCAACACTACTCATACTAGACATATTTAATCCTCACAACCATATGAAAATAGATTTTATAAAAAAATTATATTTTTATATATTAATATATTAATTATATAAGTTTAATAAGATTATTTTTAATTTTATAATATTTAAGATGTTTTAATTTTTAAGTATTTTTTTAATATTTTACTTAACTTAAATATTTTTTATATAAATATATATATTATATAAAAGATAATATTAATTATATTATAAATTAATATAATAATTAGATTATATTTTTTATTTAAATCCATTAAAGTGATATAATGATTAATTTAAAAACTCCTATTTATTCTGATGATGTTAAAGATTTAAAAGCAGGAGACGTTATCTCCATTACTGGTACTATTTACACTGCACGTGATCGGCTCATAAACGCATTGTTGATGACGGCGAACCTTTTAGTTTAGATGGTCAGGTTATTTTTCATGCAGGACCAATTATAAAAAAAGAAAATGGTGATTATGAGGTTGTAGCTATTGGACCTACAACTTCTATGAGAATGAATCCCTATGAAGCAGATGTAATTCAAAAAGGTGTTAGGGTTATTATTGGTAAAGGTGGAATGGATGAAAATGTTCGCCAGGCATTAATTGATAAAAATGCAATTTATACAGTTGCAACTGGAGGATGTGCTGCATTATATGTTGATGCAGTTGAAAAAACCAAAGGTGTTACTTGGTTAGATTTAGGTGTTCCAGAGGCAATGTGGGAGTTAGAAGTAGATTCTTTTGGTCCTTTAATTGTTGCAATGGACTCTAAAGGCAATTCCTTATATGATTAAATCTTAAATTTTTAAAAATATTTTATTAAAATTTTCATTATTTCTTATTTTTTTAAATATTATTCAATTAAAAATTCTTAAATTAAATTTTTACTAAAAAGAGAAATTTATATATTTTTAAATAATTTTTATCATTTGTTTTATTTAAGTTTTTCAAAATTAACTTATCAAATAGGTTTATATACTTTGATTATTTAAAATAAATTTAATGATTTTTTTTATAAAAATTATTTAAAGATATTTAGTTTAATTTAATAATTTATAAATCTTTTTTAATAAGATTTATATACTGTTAAAAAATTATAATAGAATAACAAAAATAATTTTTTAAAATTACTTTAATTTAAATATTAATAAAATAATTTTCATTGGTGATATTATGGCTGGCGATATTAAAGAAGCTGCAGAAAAAAAATATAAATCCAGAATAAGAAAATTTAAAAAAGTAGTTAAAAGTGATGAAGAAAAAGCTAAATTTTTCTCCCAATTAGGAGCATCATTTGAAATATTTTTACCTACTAAAAATCCTGAAGAAATGGCTGACAGTTTCCTTCTTTACTGTGATATTGATGGTACAGTAGTAGATGCAGAATATACTTATAATGAAGGAGAAGAATTTGAATCTGTCACTGTAGATCAAAAAGATTTACAACTTTTAGTAGAAGCTTTTAAAGATTTCAAATTTGTCGCTTTAGAGGAGGAATAATTAATTAAATCCTCTTTTGTTTTTTATTTTTTATTTTTATTAATTTCTTGTTTTTTACTTTTAATAGTTATTTTTATATATATTTTTTAATTTTTTAATCATTTTATTAGTTTTTATTTTTAATAAATCAATATCTTTGTTTAATTGTGGTAATAATTATGATAGTTGAAAATTCTTTAGATGAACTTAAAAAAAGAGAAGCTGCCTATGGAATTATTAAAAATTTTATAGAATCAGATGATAATAATGATTTATATGATTTAACAGGACTTTCCGGAGGTTTTATTGCAGATAAAGAAGAGATTAATTTGCTTCAAACATATATTGGTCCTGCAATCTTTGAAGATAAACTTCAAGAAGCAGGGGTTAAACATATGGGTGGGGAGAAAATATTTGCTTTAAACAGAACTAGTTCTGGAATTCTTGCAAGTATACTTGCACTTGTAGGTGAAGGTGACTCTGTGGTTCATTTTCTAAAGGCTCATCCTGCACATCCATCTATTATAAGATCATGTAATTTAGTTGGTGCAGAATATAGTGAATATGTTGATTTAGATGAGTTTGAAATTAAGGATAATACTAAACTTGTAATTATTACAGGCTCTACAATGGATCATCAAGTCCTTGATGAGGACAGTTTTAAAAAAGTTATAAAGATGGCACATGATAAGGATATTCCAGTATTTGTTGATGATGCAAGTGGGGCAAGACTTAGAACTGCAATATTTAATCAAAAACCTGCATGTGATTTAGGGGCAGATTTGGCTGTTACAAGTACTGATAAATTAATGAAAGGTCCTCGTGGGGGATTAATGGCTGGTCGTGAAGACTTAGTCAATATGGTTAAGGCAAAATCCAATGAATTTGGTCTTGAAGCACAAGCACCAGTTATACTTGCAATGATTAATGCATTAAATGATTATAATCCTCAAAATTTAAGAGACAGTATTTCTAAAAAAGATGAATTGCTCTTGTTATTATCTGCTTCTTTTAATATGTTTGATGAGACTCCGACTGGTGTAATGGTTTCAAAAGAGTCTTTAAAAAATGAAGTAAGTTCAAAAGTGGAAGGATGTAATTTATCAGATACTGATTTATGTTTCCTTTGGAGTATGATTTTACTTAAAAATGAAAATATTATAACAATTCCTGCAGTTTCAATGCCAGGTGCATCAACTACTATAAGATTTGACTTATCCAGTAATGATTCAAACAAATTAGAAATAGAACAACTCTATGAAAAAATATCAAAATCTTTTAATAACTTACTTGAAATCTGTGTTGATGAGATGGAAAGTAGAAAGGTAATTTATAATTTATAATTTTTTAATCTAATTAAAAAAATATTTGAGAAAAAGTAATTTAGAATAAAAGAAGTATATTAGAAATAAAAAAAGTATTTTAGAAATTAAAAAGCAATTGGAAAAAAAAAATAAAAAAGGAATTAGTCTAAGGTCCTACATTCTCCTGAG
>CAYQMW010000082.1:0-9425 GCA_964418715.1 uncultured Methanobrevibacter sp.
AAATATGTGGAAGTACCTTTAACATCACAAAAGGTAAAAATCATTGCAGATGAAGAAGTAGATCCAGAGTTTGGTACAGGTGCAGTAATGATTTGTACTTTTGGGGATAAAACTGATGTAGCATGGGTAAATAAATATGATTTAGAAATCATTGAAGCTATTACAGAACAAGGTATTATGACATCTGCTGCAGGTAAATATGAAGGTATGAGTTTAAAAGATGCTAAATCAGCAACCATTAAAGATTTAAAAGAAGAAGGATATCTTATAAAACAGGAAGATTTAGATCAAAATGTTGGTCAATGTTGGAGATGTAAAACTCCTATTGAGATTTTGGTTAAAAAACAATGGTTTATTGCAGTTCGAAAACTAATTGATGATGTTAAGAAATCTTCTAGTGAAATTAGATGGGTACCAGACCATATGGAATCAAGACTTTTAAATTGGGCAGATGCTATGGAATGGGACTGGTGTATTTCAAGACAAAGATTATTTGCAACTCCAATACCTGTATGGTATTGTAAAGATTGTGGTAAAGTAATTTTGCCAAATGAAGAAGATTTACCAATTGACCCAACTGAAGATATGCCAAAACAAGCTTGTGAATGCGGATGTAGGGAGTTTATAGCTGAAACTGATGTTTTGGATACTTGGATGGATAGTTCAATCTCTCCACTTTCTGTTGCTAACTGGCCAAATCCAGGTTATGAAAATGATTTCCCTTCAACTATACGTCCTCAAGGACATGATATTATTCGTACATGGGCATTTTATACAATGCTTAGATGTTTAGCATTAACTGGCAAAAAACCTTGGGAAGATATTATTATCAATGGTATGGTATTTGGTGAAGATGGTTATAAAATGAGTAAATCCAGGGGAAATGTTATTGGGCCTGAAGAAGTTATTGAAGAATATGGTGCTGACCCGTTAAGAACATGGGCTGCAAACAGTCTTCCAGGTTCAGATGTAGCATTTGCATGGAAAGATATTAAACATGGTTATAAATTCCTTAGAAAATTCTGGAATGCATTCAGATTTATTAGTATGCATATATTCTCTGATGATGATTTGTCAAACCCATGTGAGATAGAAAAATACTTAAATCCTATGGATAAATGGATTGTAGCTAAATTTAATTCATTAAATAAAATCACAGATCAGGCTTTTGCTGATTTTGAATATGCAAAAGCAATTACTAGTATTGAACAATTTGTATGGCATGATTTCTGTGATGAATATATTGAAGCTGTAAAATACAGATTATATGGTGATGAAGTAGGTGATGAGTCTAGAATCGCTGCAAAATTCACCTTAAAGTATATTGTTGAAAATACATTAAAATTACTTTCTCCAATTACTCCATTCTTTACAGAAGAAGTATATCAACACTTTGGCAGTGAAAGTATACACCTTCAAGCTTGGCCAGATGTAATTGAATCATTAGATGAAAATTCATTAAGGGATAATGGTGATTTAACTATTGAATTAATAGATGAGGTTAGAAGATTTAAATCCTCAAATAAAATACCATTAAATGTTCCACTTAATACAGTAAATGTTTACACAAATGCTGATTTAGAGAGTATCTTCAAATTGTACTCTGATGATATTAAAGGAACATTAAAAATTTCAAACCTTAATATTCAAACTGGTAAACCGGATATTCATGAAAAAGTAATTGAAGTAGAACCAGATATGAGTAAAATTGGACCAGAATTTAGAAAAGATGCAGGTAAAATAATCGGTTATATTAAATCCCATTCTCCAGAAGAGATTGCAAATGAATTAAACCAAAATGGTAAACTTTCAATTGATGATTTAAAAGTAACTGAAGATTACTTAAATCTTAAGAGTGAAGTTGTAGGTTCAACAGGAGAAAAAGTTGATATTTTCCAATCTGAAAAATTAGATATTATTTTAGAAGTAATTCGTTAAATCATATCTATTTTTTAAACTTTTTTTTATTTAGTTTATTTTATTTAATTATGTTTCACCCGATTATTCAATTAATTTATTAATTTATTAATTCTTTTTAATTAGTTCAATTAACTCAATTAACAAATTAACTTAATTTTACAAAAATTTAAAAATGATTATTATGAAATTAAAATTCAAAGGATGTTCTAATATTTCAGGTGAAGTTAAAGCACCTTCTTCTAAAAGTTATACTCACAGAGCAATTATTTTAGCTTCACTTGCTAATGGTAAAAGTAGGGTTTTTAATCCGTTATTGTCTGAAGATACTCTTGCAACTTTATCTGCATGTAGTACTTTAGGTGCTAATATTAGTAGGTTTGAAGATTATCTTGAAATTGAAGGTGTTTCAGGTAAACTTAGACCTAATTTTGAACCTTTAAATGAAGATGTTAAAGGTGAACCTATAATTGACCTTGCAAATTCTGGTACCTCATTAAGGCTTTTAACATCTATTGCTGCATTAGCAGAAAAAAAAGTAATTTTTACAGGTGACAGCTCACTTCAAACAAGACCAATGAATGATCTGTTAGATGCTTTAAGTCAATTAGGTGTTAAAACAGAATCAAATAATGGTAAAGCACCTATAACAGTTTATCCTGGTTTTGATGGTGGAGATGCTAAAATTTCAGGAAAGATTTCTTCACAGTTTATATCCTCTATTTTAATTTCAGCACCACTTAGTGAAAAAGGAGTCACACTTGAAGTTTTAGGGGAATTTGTATCAAGACCTTATGTTGAAATGACCATAGATGTAATGGAAAAGTTCTCTGTTAATATCAATTCCTCTGATGCAGGTGAAAGTATTGTAAAGTTTAATATTCCTCCACAGGAATATGATGCTTGTGAGTATACTGTTGAAGGAGATTATTCATCTTGTTCTTATTTACTTGCTGCTTGTGCTATATTTGGAGGAGAACTTAAAATATTAAATCTCTTTAAAAATTCAAAGCAAGGAGATAAAATAATTCTTGATATTATTGAAAAAATGGGTCCAACTATAACAAGAGAAAAGAATTTCATAACTATTAAATCAAATGGTAATTTAAAAGCAATTCCGAAAATTGATTTATCTGATGCGCCGGATTTACTTATTACAGTGGCTGTACTAGCAGCACTTGCAGAAGGTAGAACTAAAATTACTGGTATAGCGCATACCAGATTTAAAGAAACTGATAGAATTGCAACTACATGTGAAGAACTTAGAAAATGTGGCTGTAAACTTGAAGAATTTAAAGATGAGATTATAATTTATGGTCAAAGTTTTAATGAAGATAATGAGTTTATAGTATCTTCTCATAAAGATCATCGTTTAGCTATGGCATTTAGTTTAATAGGTCTTAAAGGGTATAATATTGCTATTGAAGATGGTGAGGCATTTAATGTATCTTTCCCTAACTTCATTGAATTAATGAGTGATATTGGTGTAGATTTAGAGTTAATTAATGACTAGTGTTTAAATTTGGAATTATTTAATAGCAATAAGTATAATATTTTTATAATATATACTATTATATAATTTGGGGAATTTCTATGGCAGATGAAAGAGTTATTAAAATTGAAAAGATTATGGAAATATTAAATGAAAATTATACAATAAGGGTTCTTCGTGAACAAGACCCTTATGAGGTTTTAATTAGAACTATTTTATCTCAAAGAACTCGAGATGAAAACACAGATCAGGCTACTGATAATTTATTTAATGTTTATCCCGATATTTATGCAGTTTGTGATGCTCCAATTGAAGAGGTTCAAAAACTCATTAAACCGGCAGGTTTCTATAGAGTTAAAGCAAGCCGTATTAAAGAAGTTTCAAAATTATTAATAGACCAGTATGGAGGAGTTGTTCCAGATACTATTGAAGAGTTAGTTGAACTTCCAGGTGTTGGTAGAAAAACAGCAAATTGTGTTTTAGTATTTGCTTTTAACAAGCCTGCGATTCCTGTAGATACTCATGTTCATAGAATTTCAAATAGATGGGGTCTTGTAAACACTACAAAACCAGAAGATACTGAAATTGCACTAATGGAAGTTGTACCTAGAGAGCTTTGGATTGAATTAAATGATTTAATGGTTCAGTTTGGTCAAACTATCTGTAGGCCAATCTCACCACAGTGTGAAATTTGTCCAATTGCAGAATTTTGTGATTATGACCCTTTAACTGATGAAAAGAATAAGAAGACATAATTTATTTTTTCATATTTTTTTTTAAATATTTTACAGTTTTTCAAAATTTTCCCATAAAGTTTATAAGGGAGAAGAATAAATATAACTATAGTTATATAATTCTTTTTTTAGAAATTTTCAAAGGACTAATAAAAGTCTTTTGGAATATATAACAATTGTTATATAAAAAATTAATTATATGGCTAAAATTTTAATAGTGAATTTTTGGATAAATAAATTGTAAAAATATTTTAAGCATTGAAGTGAATTATTTAATCAGTAAAAGTTAAAATAAATATTTATTTATTGGATTTTAATTAAATAATTTATTTTAATGCTTAATATTTAAATTAAAATAAAATGTTGAATTATTTTAAAAAATAAAAATTTAATATTAAAATTTAAAAATTAAAATTGGTAAAAATAATATTATTAAAATAAAAATATAAAATAAAATTTAATGAAATTTTTACCTTTAAATTATTTTTATAAAAAAACAGATTTAATAAATTAATAAATAATCAAAATTATGGTGATAATATGGTTAATATTCCAGAGATAACTAGAGGTATAGCAGAAAATATAACAGAAACAGTAGGTAATACTCCTCTTGTAAGATTAAATAACTTGGCAGGAGATTTAGATGCAGATGTACTTGTTAAAATTGAATCTTTTAACCCTATCAGTAGTGTAAAAGACAGAGTAGGTCTTGCATTAATAGAAGACTTAGAAGAAAGAGGTCTTCTAAATAAAGATTCAACTATTATTGAAGCTACAAGTGGTAATATGGGTATTGGTCTTGGTTTTGTAGCTGCGCAAAGAGGGTATAAGGTAATCTTTACCATGCCGGATACTATGTCAATGGAAAGGAGAAAATTACTTGCAATTTTCGGTGCAAAAATTGTTTTAACTCCAGGTAGTGATGGTATGGGGGGAGCAATTAAAAAAGCTAATGAATTGCTTGAAGAAATTCCAAACTCTATTAATCCAGGACAATTTATAAATCAAGCTAATCCTAAATTCCATAAAAAAACTACTGCACAAGAAATCTTAAGAGATACTGATGGAAAAGTAGATATTGTTGTAGCTGGTGTAGGGACTGGTGGAACTATAACTGGTATTTCAGAAGGAATTAAAGAAGTTAATCCTAACTTAAAAGCAGTTGCAGTTGAACCTGAAACTAGTCAAACTTTAGGAAAAGGTACTCCAGGACCTCATAAAATCCAAGGTATTGGTGCAGGTTTTGTTCCTGAAACTTATCATGGAGATGCAGTTGATGAAGTTTTCCCAGTAAAAGATGAAGATGCAGCATCAACATTACTTGCTCTTGCTAAAAAAGAAGGTATTCTTGCAGGTATTTCATCTGGTGCAGCAGCATTTGCAGCATTAGAACTTGCTAAATTAGAAGAAAATAAGGGCAAAACTATTGTAGCTATTTTACCTGATACTGGTGAGAGATACTTGTCAGTTGATTGGGTATTCCAAGAGTTATATGACGAACATGGTCCTGAAATATTCCCTGTGGAATAAACAAAATTTAATTTTTTCATTTTTTTAATTTTTACTTTTTCAAAGAAATTTTTTATTATCTCTCTTTTATTTTCTTTTTATCTCTCTTTTTTTATTTTTTTTAAATTTTCCCATATTTTAAAAATATTAAAAAATTTTTCAAAGAGATTTAAAAATCGGTATTTTTTAAAAAAACAATAAAATTTTCTATAAATTATTAAAAATAAGCTAATGATTATTAATTATCATGATTAGTTAATTAATTTCAATTAAAAAATTAAGAATATATTTATATATTTGAATTTTAAAATTATATGTATATTGTAAATTTAATAATATTTCTAATTTTTATAAAAAAAATATTCTATAATCGGTGAAAAAATGTTTGATAGGATGAGGGAAGATATTCGATCTGCAAAAGCAGGGGATCCTGCTAGTCGTAGCAGTATAGAAATCTTACTTTGTTATCCTGGAATTTGGGCTATATGGTTTCATCTTATAAATCACTGGTTATGGAAAAAAGGTTTAAAATTTTTAGCAAGATTCTTTTCAACAATTTCCAGATTTTTAACAGGTATTGAAATACATCCAGGAGCACAAATGGGAAGAAGAGTCTTTATAGATCATGGTATGGGTGTAGTTGTAGGTGAAACTGCAATTGTTGGTGATGATGTATTATTGTATCAGGGAGCAGTTTTAGGAGGTACTTCTCTTGAAAGAACAAAAAGACATCCAACTATTGAAAATGATGTAGTAGTTGGTGCAGGTGCTAAAGTACTTGGAAATGTGACTATTGGTGCACATTCAAAAATAGGTGCAGGTTCAGTTGTTTTAAAAAATGTTCCTCCAAATTCAACTTGTGTAGGTGTACCTGGTCGTGTGGTTAGAAGTGAAGATACTATTTCTCCATTAAACCTTGAACACAGTCAACTTCCAGATCCTGTTAAAGAATCTTTAAAACATTTACTTCAACGTCAAGATGAAATTGAAGCAGAAATTCAAGTGCTTAAAAAATTCCATGGTATTGATGATCCTGACTTTGAATACAATAATTGTAAAGAATTTGAAAATGATATGATCTTTGAAGATTAAACCAAGTTTTTTTCAATTGATAATTTTAAGATTAATACTAATTTTTTAAATTAACTTTTTTTTGATTTCTATTTTTTTTAAATTTTTAGATTATCTAAGTTAACAATAATTTTTTACTAAAATTTAAACAATCAAATTACAAATTTTTAATAATTTTCTTAATAAATTTTTTATAATTTAAAGCTTTAAATTTTTATTTCAATAAATATTTTTAAGTATTTTTTATAAGATGTTTAAATTAGTTAATAAAACTCTTTTAACTTTTAAATCTATCCGAATTTTTAAAAAATTATTCATTTATAAGGACGTTATAAAAAAATATAACAATAGTTTTATATATTATTAAAGTTATATTATATTAAGAGTTTACTTAAATTAATTTTATTTTAATTTAAAATTTATCCAAAAAATTATATATAATAAATTGATGGTGATTAAATGAAACCTCCTTGTGAGATGGTAGTTTGGTATGTTATTCCAGCAATCAGATCAGAGTTAGCTAAACAGCTTTTGGCATTAGGAATGAAACAAAAAGATATTTCTGAATTAATGGATATTACCCAACCTGCTGTAAGTCAATATATTACGGATAAAAGAGGTAGCGAACTAGTTCTTTCAGATAATATTAAAGATTTAGTAAAAGAATTTGCAGTTGATTTATATAATAAAAATGCTACCAAACTTGATATTATACCACGTACTTGTAGTATATGTAAACAAATCAAGGCTGAAGATGTAATGTGTCAATTACATCATGAAAAAGGAAATATGCCTTTAGAATGTCATGCTTGTTTAGGTTCTGAGGCACATAATTAAATTTTTTTTTAATTTAATTTTCAAATATTTTTTATATTCTTAAAAATTTATAAAAAATAGGTATTTTAAAAAACTTTATATATTAGAAAAAATACATATGTTTATATACTATTTTAATAAAGATTTTTTATTAAATTATTTTGGCAAGGTGACCGAGAGGCTTAGGTGCGTGGCTGCAGACCATGATACTGGGGTTCAAATCCCTATCTTGCCTTTTATTATTTTTAATGATTTTTTTTAGTTTATTACTTATTTTATCGACCTATTTTTTCTTTGTTTTAAATATTTAAAATTGATTAAATTAAATTTTTAAAAAATTACAAAATTTTATATGTTATCATTTTAAAAAATTAGATTATATTATTAAATTTAATAAAAATAACTAACAATAGTTTTTAAATTTTAAAAAACTTAACTAACTGATTAATTTTATTAGATTTTAATTTTAAATTATTTTTATTTTAAAATAGAGTGGAGATAAAATGGATAGTAATATTGAAAACAACGGTACTACATTAAAAGTATATTCTACACTTACCCGTAGAAAAGAATATTTTAAATCAAGGAATAAAACTAGGGTTAAATTCTTTGTTTGTGGACCTACTGTTTATAATGATGCTCATATAGGTCATGGTAGAACCTATGTTTCATTTGACATGATTAAAAGATATTTGGAATATAAGGGATATTCTGTATTATATATGCAAAACATTACTGATATTGATGATAAGATCATTAACAGAGCAAAAGAGGTTGCTAAGATTGATGATGACTTATCAGAATTATGTACTGATTTAGCAAGAAAATATGAGCGTAGATATAAAGAAGATATGGAATCCTTAAATATTAAAAGTGTAAATCTTTTTATGAGGGCAACAGATCATATGGATGAAATTATCTCACAAATTCAAAGATTAATTGATAAAGGATATGCTTATGAAACGGATAGTGGAGTATATTTTGAGGTAAATAAATTTGAAGAATTTGCAAAATTATCAAATAGAAAAATCGATGAACTTGAAGGTCACAGACTTCAAGCAGATTCAAGTAAAAAAGATGAAAAAGACTTTGCACTTTGGAAACTTAGAAAATCAAATGAATATTATGGTGAACCTGTTTGGAATTCTCCATGGGGTAAAGGTAGACCTGGATGGCATATTGAAGATACAGCTATTACTGAAGAATACTTTGGTGAACAATATGATATTCACGGAGGGGGTCTAGATTTAATATTCCCTCATCACGATGCAGAAATTGCTCAAATGGAAGCATTATCTGATAAAAAACCAATGGTTAACTATTGGTTCCACACAGGATTTTTAAATGTTAATGGGGAGAAAATGTCCAAATCTCTTGGAAATTTCATTACAATTAGAGAATTACTAAAAGAAGTTTCTGCTGAAACATTTAGATTCTTTGTTCTTTCAACTCATTATAGAAGTCCGATTGATTTTTCAAAAGACAGTCTTCATCAAGCAGGAAAAAGTTTAAACAAAATCAAATCATATATTGCAGACATTGATGAAATATTAAATGCACACTTTGAAAATGAGGAAGAAATAGATGAAGCGATTGATTCTTTAGCTTCTACTTCATATGATGTTTTAAAAGCAACTATTGTTTCATTCTTTAATTCTATGGATGATGATTTTAATACTCCTAAGGCAATCTCATCAATATTTGAATTAATCAACAAATCTAAAAGTGATTTGAATGATTTGGATATTGAAGATGTTTTAGCTATTAAAGGATTTTTACTTGCTGTAAATGATATTTTAGGTATTATCTTCCTTGATGATGTATCAACTGGAGATAATGAAGAAGAATTATTAGATTTGATTGCTGATGTTAGAACTAAACTTAGA
>CAYQMW010000083.1:0-9365 GCA_964418715.1 uncultured Methanobrevibacter sp.
GCTCAAGGTGCAGGACCTAATGCTGATAAAATGAGTGAAGCTTTAGATAAAGCATTTTCTTTATTAGGATAATAACTAATTATTCTATTTTAGAATAATTTCATTTTATTTATTATTTATCTAATTTATTCATTTTTTATTTTTAAAAATAGTATTTTTTATTTATTCTTTTAATACAATATTTTTTCATATAATTTAAAATATATTCATTAATTATTATTATTATAATTATTATTATTATTATTATTATTATTTTATAATTGATTTATTTATTCACTTAAATTCTTTATTATATTTTTATAATTATCTTTTAAATTCACTTAAATTTTAAACATGAAAGTAATTTTTATTGGGGTTAAAATATGGATTATAATTTAATTCTTATACGTTATGGTGAATTAGCATTAAAAAGTAGTAAAATCAGAGGAAGGTTTGAGAGAAAATTAATAGATAATATTAGTGCTTCTATTGAAGGTGAAATTACAAGAGATCAGGGAAGAATTTTCCTTAAACCAGAAGATTTTAATCAGGCAATTAATAAATTAAATAAGATTTTTGGAATTGTATCATTTTCTCCAGTTATTAAAACAAAAACCACAAAAGAAGATATAACTAATTCATTATCTGAATTTACAAAACATTTAATTGATGAAGGAGTAATTAAAGAAGATTATACTTTTGCAATAAGATCTCGTCGTGTAGGTAATCATAATTTCACTTCACAGGAATTAGGTGCTTTTTGTGGAGGGGTTGTAATAGATACAATACCTTTAAAGGTTGATTTAACAAATCCTGATGTTGAAATATTTATAGAAGTCAGAGATAATGATGCATACATTTATACAGAAAAAATTGAAGGACCAGGGGGACTTCCTCTTGGAACACAAGGTAAGGTAGTTGTACTTATATCCAGTGGTATTGATTCTCCTGTTGCTGCTTATTTAATGATGAAAAGAGGCTGTGCAATAACTGCTCTACACTTTGATAATAGTCCATTTACAACAAGTGCAGCAAGGGCTAATTTTAATGATTTGGTTGATAAATTAGAAGAATATTCTTCAGGTGTTCCAATTAAAAGAAGAGTAGTTCCTTATGGAGACTATTTAAATAGTTGTAAGGATAAAGGGCCTGAAAAAATGACATGTGTCTTATGTAAGGCTGGAATGTATAGGGCAGCGGAGATGCTTGCAGAAGATATGAACGCTCTTGCAATTGTTGATGGAAGTAGTGTTGGCCAAGTTGCATCTCAAACACTTAAAAATATTCTTGCAACCCGTCATGGTATTGAAATGCCAATTCTTTCCCCCCTTATAGGTATGGATAAACTGGAAACTACTCGTATTGCTGAGAAGATAGGGACCTTTGAAATATCTAAACGTGATGATGGTGGTTGTAAGGCGGTGCCTAAATATCCGGAAACTCGTGCTGATTTACATAGGCTTGATAAGGCTAAAAATGAAATTGGCTTTGAAGAAGAGATTTTTAAGGCATTTAAAAATATTATTAAAGAAAAATAAGATTTTATTTTTTACTTTTTATTTCTTTTATTTTGGAATTTTTTCCTTCAAATATTTTTTTTTAAAAATAGTAAATTATATTAAGTAAAAAATATATATTGTTCATTAATAATAGGATATTTTGAATATTATAAATTATATTTTAAAAAAATAATTTTAAATTTAATTATTTGGTTTAAAATCATCTATGAATTTAATCTATCGGGGTGTATTAAAGTATTTATAGATTATATTGTCCTATTTTTTGAAAAGATTGATTTTGAACTATAGTTTTTTTACAAATTTTTATGAAAATGATTTTTTAATTTAAATAATCTCGAATTTTCTCTTACGAGGCGAAAAAATGATTGGTGAATTGATAAATTTATTTATGACCCAGTCCAATTTCTTTTTAAATCTTGTAGTGGAACATTTAGAAATATCACTTATTTCTGTTCTTCTTGCAATAATTATTGGTCTTGGTCTTGGTATTACTGTTAGTGAGTATCCTAGAAATAAATGGATATTAACAGTTGTAAATATTATCTATACTATTCCTTCTATTGCTTTATTCGGTTTTTTAATACCTGTTGCAGGTGTTGGGGATACTAATGCAATCATTGCTCTTACAATATATGGATTGCTCCCTATGGTAAGAAATACTTATACAGGTATTAAAACAATAGATCCTGGAATTATTGAAGCTGCTAAAGGTATGGGTAGTACAGATAGACAAATTTTATTTAAAATTAAATTACCTTTAGCATTACCTCATATTATGTCTGCTATACGTAATATGACAGTTATGACTATTGCACTTACAGGTATTGCATCATTTATTGGTGCAGGAGGTCTTGGGGTAGCAATATATCGTGGTATTACTACTAACAATATTACATTAGTTGTTGCAGGTAGTATTTTAATTTCCATTCTTGCAATTGGAATTGATCTTATTTTGGCAGCTGTTGAAAAAGTTACAGCTGTAGGACGTTCAAGGAAAAAATTCTTTGGATTCTTTAAAAATAAAAAAGTTATTGCAGCAGTTTTAATTGTTATAATTGCTGTTGGTGCATATACTGTATATGAGAATAGTACTCGTCAAACAGTTCATATTGCAGCAAAATCTTACACTGAACAATATGTTTTAGGATATATGTTAGAAGAACTTATTGAAGATAATACTGATTATAATGTTGATTTTACTAGTGGAATTTCTGGTGGAACCTCTACTATTCAGGGAGGTATGGCCAAAGGTGAATTTGATATGTATACAGAGTATACAGGTGTGGCATGGATGACGGTATTCTCGAATCCTGGTTTGTATGATGAGTCTATGTTTGGACAACTTAATAAACAATTCCATGATGAATTATCTGAGACCATGTTAAGTCCTTATGGTTTTGAAAATACCTATGCTATAGCAGTTCCTAATGAAATTGCAGAAAAATATAATCTTAAAACAATATCTGATTTAAGTGCTGTTTCAAGTCAGTTAACATTTGGTGCAGAATCAGATTATTTCTCAAGAGCAGATGGTTTTGATAACCTGTCAAGTTATTATAACTTGAAATTTAAAGATACAATGGATTTAGATGTAAGTTTGAAATATGATGCTGTTGAACAAGGAAAAATTGACGTTGTTGAAGTTTATACAACTGATGGCCGATTATATGGAGCTAATCTTACAATTCTTGAAGATGACTTAAATTTCTTCCCTTCATATTATGCTGTACCTGTAGTACGTGAGGAGACATTAAAAGAATATCCAGATTTAATTCCAGTTTTAAACAAATTAAATGGTACCATTACTACTCAGGATATGGTTAAAATGAACTATGAAGTAGATGTGGAGAATAAAGATCCTAAAGAGGTAGCTCATGAATATTTAGTAAATAAAGGTCTTTTAACTAATAATGGGTGATTTTTATGAGTGATAATATTATTGAATTTCATAATGTAAAAAAATCCTATGGGGATAATGTTATTATACCTAATCTTAATATTAATGTTGAAAGAGGGGATTTTTTAACTATTATTGGTAGTTCTGGTTGTGGAAAAACTACAATGTTAAAGATGATCAACCGTTTAATCAACCCTGATGGGGGCGAAATTTTAATTGACGGTAAAAATATTGCTGATATTGATCTCATTGAACTTAGGAGAAGTATTGGTTATTCTATTCAAGGAACAATGCTATTTCCACACCTAACTGTTCGTGAAAACATATCTTATGTACCTGATTTAATTGCTGAAGACGATAAAAAAGCATATAAATATCAGTCCAGCAAACATAAAAAATTAAATAAGATTAATGTTAAAAAGGACAAGGAATTGAAGGAGAAAGAAAAATCAGTAGATGAAAATAAAGAGGAAGAAGTTAATAAATGGCTTGATATAGTAGGTTTAGATTATTCTTTACTTGAACGTTTTCCTCATGAATTATCCGGAGGTCAAAAACAAAGGGTAGGTATTGCAAGAGCACTTGCAGCATCACCTAATATATTGCTTATGGATGAACCTTTTGGTGCAGTTGATGAGATAACTAGAGATCAACTACAAAAAGAAATTAAAAACATTCATAAAAAAACAAATATTACAATTATATTTGTAACCCATAATATTGGTGAAGCATTATATCTTGGAAATCATGTCATGGTTATGGATCAGGGTGAAATCAATCAGTATGGTGAACCATCTGAGATTTTAAACAATCCCGCTACTCCATTTGTTGAAAAGTTATGTGAAAGAACTAAGGATATTATGGAAGGCCGTACCGGTGATATTTAGTTTTTAATTCACTAAATATTAAAACTAATTAATATTATTCTAATGTTTTTATAAAAAACATAATAAATATATAAGATATTAATTAAAAATAATAGTGTTAAATATAATCATAGATAAGAATTATCTTATTTATTATTATTGTTTTCTCGTTGACTTAGATGAATAAACCTTTAATTTTATTAATCTAAGTTAATAATTTTTAATATTGAGGTGTTTTTAATGAAAACTACTATAAGTGTTATTAAAGCTGATATTGGTAGTGTCTCAGGACACTGTGTTTCACATCCTGCTTTGATGGATAAATGTGATGAAGTATTAGATAAAGCTTTAGAAGAATCTATTATAAACGATTATTATATTTCTCGTTGTGGAGACGATATTGATTTAATTATGTCTCACACTAATGGTGAACTTAATGAAGAAGTTCATAAAGTAGCATATGATGCATTTTTACAAGCTACTGAAGTTGCACGTGGAATGAAATTATATGGTGCAGGTCAAGATTTATTAAGTGATACTTTCTCAGGTAATATTAAAGGTATGGGTCCTGGTGTTGCTGAAATGGAATTTAAAGAAAGGCCAAGTGACCCTGTTATAGTTTATTGTTGTGATAAAACTGAACCTGGTGCATTTAACTTACCTATTTATAAAATATTTGCAGATCCATTTAACACTGCAGGACTTGTAATTGATCCTAAATTACATGACGGATTTAAATTTGAAGTTTATGATGTTATTGAAAATAAGAAAGTTATCTTAAACTGTCCTGAAGAAATGTATGATTTACTTGCTTTAATTGGTTCTACTGGAAGATATGTTATTAAAAGAGTATGGCATAAAAATGGTGAAATTGCAGCTAGTGTAAGTACTGAAAGATTAAACTTAATGGCAGGAGAATATGTTGGTAAAGATGACCCTGCAGCTATTGTACGTGCACAATCTGGTTTCCCAGCTGCTGGTGAATGTGTTGAACCATTTGCATTCCCACACATGGTAAGTGGATGGATGAGAGGTTCTCACAATGGACCTTTAATGCCTGTTTCTGAAGAATTTGCTAATCCTGTAAGATTCGACGGACCACCTAGAGTAATTGGTTTAGGTTTCCAAGTTGCAGATGCACAATTAATCGGACCTGTTGATATTTTCGATGATCCTGCATTTGATGAAACTAGAAGAATGGCTTCTAGAGCTGCAACTTATATTAGAAGACATGGTCCTTTCGAGCCACACAGATTACCTGCTGAGGAAATGGAATATACTTCCTTACCAGGAGTTATGGATAAACTCGAACCTAGATTTGAAGACATGGATGAATAGATCTATTCATCTTTCTTTACTTTTTTTTATTTTTTCCTAATTTTAACTTTTCATTCTTATTTTAAGCTATTTTTATTGATTTAAACAGTTTTTTCTTAATTTGACTATTCTATTAATGTGAATTATTTTTCTTAATTTAATTTATTTAATTCATATTTTACTTTTTTTAGAACTTTTATTTCACTCGCAAGTTATTTTTATTATAAATGCCAATATTATATTATGGTAAAAGTAACTATATTTGGAGCAACTGGAACTATAGGTAAAAATGTTACATTCAAATTAGCTAGTACTGATATTATAGATGAAATTGTTCTATTTACTCGTAAAAGCAGTATTAAAAAAGCTACTGGTGAAGTTTTTGATATGTATGATGCTTTAGCTGCTGAAGATATTGATTGTAAATTAGTTCCTTCCTATGATTATAATGATATTAAAAATTCTGATCTTGTTTTAATATCTGCAGGTGTTCACAGAACTAAGGGAATGGATAGACTTGATTTGGCAATTCCTAATGCTAAGATTGTAGATGAATATGCTAGACAGACAGCTATTCATGCACCAAATGCAATTATTTTAGTTACAACCAATCCTGTTGATGTTATGACTACCGTTGCTCTTGAAGCATCCGGATTTAATAGAAGAAAAGTTATTGGTCTTGGAAACCATTTAGATTCATTACGTCTTAAAACTTATCTTTCAAAACATCTTGATATTAATAGTGGAGAAGTTCACACAAGGGTTGTAGGAGAACATGGTGAACATATGGTTCCTCTTTTAAGTTCAACAACTATTGGTGGTATTCCATTAAAGTATTTTGTAGAACCAACTTCTCTTGATGTACCTGATATTGTTAACCGTCTTAAAACTGCTGGAAATACCATTATTAGCCGTAAAGGTGCAACTGAATATGGTCCTGCTTATGCAATCAGTAATTTAATTAAAACTATTCTTACAGATAGTCATAAAATACTGACTGTCAGTATTTATCTTAAAGGTGAAATTCAGGGTGTTAGTGATGTATGTTTAGGGGTCCCTGTTATTTTGTACAGGCATGGAATTTTGTTTGTTGTACCTATTCCTATGAGTGAGGAAGAAAAAGAGGAATTTTTTAAAGCAAGTAAATCTATTAAAGAAGTTACTGCTGAAGTTAGACAATATCTTAAAGATAATCCTTAAATCTTTTTTTCATTTTTTAATATCTTTATAACTTTGATTATTTTAAAATTAGCTATTGTTAAAAAGATAGTTTCTATTTTAAAATTAAATATATTAATTATTTATTTTATTATTTTAATTATAATCTTTAAATAAAAGACAAATTCATGTCTTATCTATATCTTAAAAATTATTTTCTTATTTTATTAATTGTTTGAACTTTTACCCTTTCTAACAAGCACTGGTTTTTTTCCTGTAAGATCAATTATAGTTGAAGGTGCAGGGGATTTGATCTCACCAACATCAATAATTAAATCAACATCTCCTTTTAATTGTTTTACTATGTCATCAGGATTAGTTAAAACCTTTTCCTCTGAAATATTTGCACTTGTTGTTGTTATTGGGAAATTCATACTTAAAAGTCTTGAAATGGTATTATCTGGAATACGAACACCAACTTTTGAGGTGTATGATGTTACAATTGATGGAACAATGGTTCTTTTTTTAAGAATAAATGTATAAGGTCCTGGAAGATAATTCTTAATTATTTCCTCATTTTTCTTACTTACCTCAGCAACTAATGATAATCCCTCATAGTTTGATACTAAAACAGATAACGGTTTTTCACTTGGCCTTTGTTTAATTTTATAAATTTTTCTAACAGCCTTCTCAGAGAATATATTTGCTCCTAAACCATAGATGGTGTCGGTAGGATATAATATTATGCCGTCATCCTTTAAAATATCTATTGCTTTATGGATTAAATCCATATCTGGATTATCCATGTTTAATTTAAATCGTTTCATTTTATTACCAGATTTGAATTCATTAATTAATTACTAAGGTAAATACTTCTTTATTATTTTTATTAAATCTTTTTAAACTTTTCATAAAAGTATAAATTATTATTGGAGTTTTTATTAATAAATTTATATTACTTTTTAATTACTTAAATTCTTTAAATTTCAAAACACTTATGTTTATATTTTAAACTTTTAAGATTATCAGATATATTATTTTTTTTAAAATTTTTAAATATATTCATAATTTTACAATTAAAAAACTAAAATTTAATAAATATAAAAATATAAATTAAGTTTTATGCTTGGAAGTTTAAGACCTTATTTGGCAAAGATTTTGAATCCTATCGCAGAAAAGTTAGATGTTAATCCGAATATTTTAACACTTATCTCACCTTTATTTGCTGTGGCTTCTGCTATATTATTTGCAAAACATTATCTGTTATGGGCAGGCCTTGTTATATTATTAAATGGTTTTTTTGATGTACTGGACGGGGCAGTTGCAAGATACCATAATAAAACATCAGATTTCGGTGCATTTTTAGATTCTACTATGGATAGATTTTCTGATGGAATAATAATAGTAGGTATTGTATTGGGAGGATATTGTAATTGGATTATAGGTATACTTCTTGTTCATTCCGCTTTAACTATAAGTTATGTAAGAGCAAGAGCAGAATCTAAAGGTATTCAATGTGATGTGGGTATTGCTGAACGTGCAGTAAGATTAATTATTTTAATAATCGGTGCTTGTGTAGGATATTATTATGGAGATAAATACTTTCTTTACATCTTAATAGCACTTCTTATAGCATCATATATTACAGTTTTCCAAAGAGTCTATCATGTATATAAGGTTACAGAAGAGGAAAAATACAGATTTAAAAAACGACCTGTGACTTTATCTAAAAAAGATAAAAAGAAAAAAGATGATTCTGGTATTGATTTTGATAGATTAGATGAAATGGATCAAAAGGATAAAAAACGTAGGGAAGAAGAAAAGAATAATGAACAATCTGAAGGTAAGTCTAATATAAGGTCATTTTTCTCATCAAAAGTCAATAAAAGCAATAAAGATTCTTCTATTGATTATGAAGGAGGATTAAAAGAAAAGGATAATACTAAACTTAAAAGGGATAAAAAATCCAAAAGAGATTTTGAACCATTATATGATGAGGATGAAATTAGCGGACCACTTCTAAGTAAAGATTATGATGGCGTTGAAGAAGATCCAATAATCATTGATGATAAAACTTTAAGTGATGAGCCATTTGATTTAAGCAGAATTCCTGAGGAATATCCTGAAGAGATTGAAGGTAAAAAAACTCAAACTAAAAAAATTATACGCCGTAAGAAACGTAAAGACTAATTATATTAATTGATTAATTAGTTTATTGTTTTTTGTTGATTAGTTTATCATTTTAGCAGTTTATCGGTTTATTAATTATTTTTTATTTTTTGTGATATTATGAATGAATTAGAAACAAAAGAGAAGATTGAAATTGATATTTCAAAACTTGAACGTAATTTAAAACAAGTTGAGGGTATTGATTTTACTGATTTGGAACGTGAGGTTTACTTAAGGGCAGTTGATTATAAAAACGATTCTAAATATTATCTTGAAAAAGAAGATTTTAGAACTGCTTTTGGATGTATTGAATATTCTCATGGCCTGCTTGATGCTCTTAGAATGATTTATGAAATCATTTAACTTTTTTTTATTTTTTATTATTTAAATCATTTTTAATTTATTTTAGAAGCTATTTTTTTAATTATTTAT
The DNA here is from genome assembly GCA_964418715.1 of uncultured Methanobrevibacter sp. GTDB lineage: Archaea > Methanobacteriota > Methanobacteria > Methanobacteriales > Methanobacteriaceae > Methanarmilla. The sequence continues at coordinate 9,339 of CAYQMW010000083.1, forward strand.
ATTATTAAATAATTTAATTATTAAATA
>CAYQMW010000084.1:0-9303 GCA_964418715.1 uncultured Methanobrevibacter sp.
CTTTAAATCCAATGTCAAGATTATTATTTCCAGATTCTTCTACAATTTTATCTCCAGCTCTTCTGATACGTTCTTTACCAATTTCACAGATATTAATGTATCCAGAAGAATATGCATTTGATTTTTTATTAGTTCCCTCCGGAATCTGAACCATTATAAATTTATGTTTTGTATTATTTTCATTATTAAATTCTAATACTGCATGTGCTGTTGTTGAGGAACCTGAAAAAAAATCTAAGATAATTTCATCATCTTTTTCAATAGAAAAAATTAAATGTTTAATTAATTCAACAGGTTTAACATAGCTAAAAATTTCTTTACCTAATAAGTCATTAATAATTTTAGTACCATATTCATTTGTAAAATCAGTTATTAAACTTCTCATAATTTGTCCTTGAGTATTTATTCTTTGTTTAACTTGAACTGACCAACCATTACTAATCTTTTTAAATTTTATCTCACCTTCATCCAATAATTTTTGAAATTTAACTTCTTTATAAATCCAAGAATTATTTAACTTTTCACCATCCGGAGCAGTTATTATGTAAGAATTGGAACTACCCTGCCTATTCCTAGCAAAAGTATCCCAAAAGAACTTACCTTTTGAATCTTCTTCTTTATATCGTTTTATATATTCTTCATCATAAGGAACATAAAATCTATTTAAACTAGTAATGTTTTTTGAGAAAATTAAAATATAATCATGATCTGAAGAAACATATTTAGACATACTTCCCCCACCCTTTCTAGTTTGTCTTATTAGAGAAGCTATAAAATTTTCTTCCCCAAAAATCTCATCACAAAGTTTTTTAAGATTTTCTACCTCATTATCATCAATACTTATAAAAATAAATCCATCATCTTTTAAAAGATTTCTGGCTAATTTTAATCGAGGATACATCATATTTAACCAATTACTATGATAACGACCATCAGATTCAGTATTAGTTGTTAATTTTTGCCCCCCCCCACCTGATTAGTAAGTTCTAAATAATTTTCTAAATTATCTTTATAATTATCTTTATATACAAAATCATTTCCTGTATTATAAGGAGGATCAATATAAATTGCTTTGATTTTATTATAATAAGATTTTTGTAACAATTTTAATACTTCTAAATTATCCCCTTCCAAATATAAATTTCCCGTAGTGTCCCAATTTTTGGATTCCTCTTTACATGGTCTTAATGTTCCTGTTGATTGTTTTTGAGACTCTTTAATTGCCTGTGTTTTGTCGGGCCAAGAAAAAGAGTATCTTTCACTTGAATCATCTATTTCCCCACCAAAAATTGTTTTGAATTTATCAAAATCAATTTTGTCTTCAGAAACAATCTCTGGAAACAACTCTTTTAAAGTTTGAATATTTTCATTTAGAATATCTTTACTTTCCCCTGTCAATGTGGTTTCTTCCATATAATTCACCTAAATTGTTATGAACTCATCAATTTTATGTGTTCTTAATGTTTCTTTTATGTTTGTTTTGTCTGCATCAGAAGCAAATCCATTATCTTTAAAGACAACACGACTTATTTCTGAATCTTTACTTAATTCAATTATTGAATCGGTTATGTCTTTGGTTATTTTATTATCTAAACAGATTAGTAATGCACCATATCCAATTGAATATATTTTGTTTTCACCTGCATCATATTTTTCTATTGGCAATGTTAAGTCAATACCGTATTTTAGCATAATTTCATAGATTAAATCTTCTTGAGTTCTATCTTCCTTAATGTTATCTTGAGATACAAGAAGGGTCTGTTCTAGATTATCATAGTCCGGATCCCATTTTTCAAGATTTGAAGAGTCTAATTTAAACACTTTAAATCCAATGTCAAGATTTTTATTTCCGGATTCTTCTACAATTTTATCTCCTGCTCTCCGTATACGTTCTTTTCCAATTTCACATATATTAAAATTCTTATTTTCATCTTCTAAAAATTTCATAGCTGCTTTAGATATTTTCTTTTCTTTTGCAGATTGTGAAGATTTAACAGATATTTCTTCAGGAATTTGAACTAAAATAAATCTTCTATTTCCCATATCTTGACTATTTAATTCTATCACGGATTCTGCAGTAGTAGCAGATCCTGAAAAAAAATCTAAAATAATACAATTCAAATCATTACAATTCTCAATGAACTTTTTAATTAAAGCTTTAGGTTTAGGATTTGAAAAAGGAGTAATATTCATATTAAATAAATTTTTTAATGCATCCGTATCTTTTCGAGTTTGTATTTTAACATATGCTTTCATTACATCTAACCTATCATCTGTAATATAAGTTTTCTTTGAGGGAATTTTAGAATTGTTTTCGGGAAATAAAATCAAATCTTCTTCAATCCATTTGCCCCATGTTTCTAAATTACAACGCCATCCTCCTTTTGGAGTAATACATGAAGTATTAGTCAATGGATTAATCCTATTATCATGAGGCCCATTATTTTGAGGATCATCAATAGGTCCTATTCTAAAAATACCCTTCTTATCTGCAAATTTATAATTAGAAATATTATCGCCACTTAAACCATTTTTTTTATAAAATTTTTTTAATTCATCCTCAATTTTATTAAAATCATTTTCATATTTTTTAAAAATGCTATTAATTTTAGCATATAATGGATTTTGAATACCATAATTTGCAAGTTTTGCACTATTTAAATTTTTAACATATACTAAGCAGTATTCATGAGCTGTTGAAACAATATATGGATCATTTTTAGGTGTTCCTTCAACAACTATTTGTGCCATAAAATTTTCTTCTCCAAAAATCTCATCACATAATTTTCTTAAGTTTTCAACTTCATTATCATCTATACTTATAAAAATTATTCCGTCTTCAGTTAATAAATTCCTAGCTAATTTAATTCTAACCCAAATCATATTAAGCCAATTACTATGATAACGACCATCTGATTCAGTGTTGGTTGTTAGTTTTTGCCCCCCCCCCCACCTGATTAGTAATCTCTAAATAGTTCTCTAAATTATCTTTATAATTATATTTATAAATAAAATATTTTCAATTATTATAAGGAGGATATATATAAATACATTTAATCTTATTATAATAAGATTTTTGGAATAATTTTAATACTTCTAAATTATCCCCTTCAATGTATAAATTTTGAGTATTATCCCAATTTTTAGACTCGTTTTTACAAGGCCTTAAAGTTCCCATAGATTGTTTTTGAGATTCTTTTATTGCTTGAATTTTTCCTGGCCAATTAAAACTATAGTTTTCATTATTTGTATTAATTTCACCACCAAAGATTGCTTTAAATTTGTCAAAATCAATCTTATCTTCAGAAACTACTTCAGGAAACAATTTCCTTAAAGTTTGAATATTCTCATTTAAAATATTTTTACTATATCCATTTAATAATAATTCTTTCATAAAAACACCTACTCTTTAATGCACAATATATTAATCATTCTTTTTAAAATCCATATATCTAAAAATGTAAATAATATAGATAAACTTAAAACAAAGATAAATATAATATTCAAAAATTTAAAATCATAACATAACATCCCTATTAAAGAAAAAATGAATATTAATATTTGTAAAACAATTGAAAATAAAAAAATCATAAATAATAACTCATAATCATTATGTTGTTTTAATAAGTAAATTCTCCCATTATCTGGAAATACTAATAAAATACTCATTACAGTAATTAAAAATCCAAATAAAGATGCAGAAACTGATAAAAAAGTTTCGTAGTGGATATTTTGAGGAACTTTATTTGTGAAAAATAATATTATTATTGGGATGAAAGATAAAACAAATATTATTCTAACTTCTGTTTTTTTAAAAATTTTTAACATTTTATTCCTCTTTTATTATCATATCATTTAATTCTAACTTATTTTTTTTATAAATTAATTTAAATTTGTTAAATGCATCCTCTGAATCAATTGATTTATTTTTTTCATTACTTTTTATAAATTCATCTGTAGTTTTGAAAATTTGATCTAACAAATTTATAGATTCTGTTTTTTCAGCTATTTTTCTTTTCAATAAAATTTTATCAAATTCATTTAATTTACCTTTTTTAAATAAATTTAATAAGGATTGTTTAATAGGATCAAATTCTTTATAAAATTTAGAAGATCTTCGTTTCCCCATAGTTAAACCTATATTTAATGTTAAATCTGGAAAAGATTCAATATTATTAAACATATTCTTAAAACTAGAATCCTCTTTTAATATTTGATGTTTATTTGGTGCAATGGATAACTGAATTTCCCTCAAATCAGAATTTAATATTTCTTCAATATCATTTCTAAGAATTGGTTTAATTAAAATTTCTTTTACATCATAGTTATTCTTTTTTAGTATTTCATTGATTTTTCTTCGAATGAAAAAATTTGGTCTTAAACTATCAAAATTTAATTCCGTAATCAATATACTTCCATCATATATTGCAAAATGAGTAGGATAATATAATCCCTCATTATCTTTTAAATCTAAGCTAGATAAAAATCCATTATCAATATTTTGTTTAAAAGGGAAATCATTCTTTTTAGTCTTTGATAAAATACCAAATATCCATTTGTTGTCATCATCCTCTCCTGATTTAAAATTATTGTTTTTAATCTTTTTTTCTTCAAGCCTGGTTAAATAATCTTTCTTATCTTCTTTAACAAGTATTTTTTCAAAAAAAGTGTGAAAAAATAAATGATCTTTAAATACAGTTTTTTCTGATTGATTTTTCCAAGAAATTTGATAAAAATAAATCGTTTTTTGTATCATAGTCGCAACCTCATTTTAATCCATCCCGTAATAATCCTATTTCCATTTGCAATTCTTTAATTTTAATATTATATTCCAATCTTTCATTAAAATTATCAGTTTTTCTAATTTTAACTTTTAAATCCTCAATTTTTCTTTCAATATGCTTAATCTTATCCATAATTTCTTGAATCTCTTCTGAACTTAAAGTTACATCTTGACCCACTTCTTTAGATCCGTTGTATTGGATAATAGCTGCAACCATATCATCATAAAAAGTGTAGACATTATTTTTATTTAAATTATCAATCTGTAATTTATTTAAAAGCTCATTATCAAAACTGTCTAAATTGTTAGTATCTATCCATTCAGTACTGATAATTTCATCCAAAGTAATTTTATCAAAATCTGATTTACTTTCACTTATATGGCTAACATAAAACTTTATTTCATCCTTAAATTCTGCACATAATAAAATTGGATAAGGAATAAATCTAAGCAGAATATCTGCAATCCTATCAAGTCTTGCATCAAACCTATGATAATTTCCAGTGTTGTGATTATATTCTTGAAATTCATTTTTTAATTTGACACTGATTAATTGTACTTCCAAATATGATTTTTCATCATCTTCATAGGGTTTTATTCTAAGGGAATCATTATTAAACTTATACAACCATCTAATTTGTTTAATGTATCTAACAAAATAATTTTTGTCTGTTTGATTCATTTCAGCTTCCTTATAAATATCTTCCTTTGGAATGATATAATTAATAATAGCAGAATTGGGAACACTTATCAAATCCTCAATTAACATTTCAACCCCCTATTTTACAATTAAAAATGTGATTAATTCAAATTCCTCTAATCCATTAATATCCTGTTTTACAGTAGCAGTTCCTCCTTTAGTGAATAAACTTTTAACACCCGCTTCCTGTTTTTTACCTAGAATATTTTCTATTGTTTCAACAAGCAGCGAGGAGTATTTTTCCATATCCTTCCCATCATTTGTTTCCATATTGAAGTCATTTACTAGTTCTTTTAAAACTTCACTTTTCCCAATACATAATTTTTGATAGAAGTCTAAAACTTTTTTGGAATTCATATAATTATATTTTACTGTATTATCTTCCCCGATATATACCAAATAATAAGGACTTAATGGATTCCTTTCTTGAGATTCCGTTGTTCCACTAACTTGCCTAAGTAAGAAAATAACGCCCTGTTCCACTTCATCATTAAGTTCATCAGGAATATGTGTAATCGAATAAATACCCTTTGGAGCTTTTTCCAATTCATCTTTATTCTTTTTCATATACTCCATCAATTCAATTTTTACATCATTAAAAGTTAAATCAGTTATAGATATTGAGTTAGAAATATCCTCCAAATCTAGAACTCTTTCTTGCAATTCTTCTAATTGATGTCTACGATACTCCAAGTCATTCATAGTTTGGTCTTTACTAATGATATTCTCTTCTCCCGTTGCACTGACATCTACCATTACCATCCTATTCTTTACTCTTGATTCCAAGTTAATATATTCATCAAGTTCCATATTCGGCCAGAAATTAACTAACTGTATGACTTTATTTTCCGAACCAATCCTATCTATTCTTCCAAATCTTTGAATAATCCTAACCGGATTCCAATGAATATCATAATTAATCAGATAATCACAATCCTGCAAGTTTTGACCCTCTGAAATACAGTCTGTACAAATCAGAATATCAATTTCATCTGTTGCATTTGGATAAATATTAGAACGTTCTTTAGATTTAGGTGAAAAATTAGTCAGCATATCATTAAGATCCTTCTTATTAGTTACAGATTCTAGAGTGGTTTTATTGTCATCTCCCCCCGTGATAAGAGCAGAATGGACTCCAAATTCATCCCACGCCCATTTATGAATGTTTTTATAAAGATATTTTGCCGTATCTGCAAATGCTGTGAAGATAATAATTTTTTTATTATTTGAATTAATAGGATTTTCCTGTTTTTCAGTTATTTTTTTCTTTAAATCATTAAGTTTATCATCACGTGAAGGAGTAACTTTTTTGGCCTCAATAAGCAATGTTTCAAGCCTTGTTCTATCTAATTCCAAGTCTTGTCTCCATTTAATTAAATCCATATCTTGTAATAAAACTTTTCTTTTTTTTCCGAAAGAAATGTTTTCGTATTCATCCTCATCAGGATCAATGATTACAATATTAAGATTAGGATCATAATCTATTCCTTTTTCAATTTTATTCAAAACATTATCAATATTATCTATTAAGCGATTTGTAGATAATCTAAAGGACTCTATCGAACTTTCCAATCTTTTTAAAAGGTTTATTCTCATTAATTGAACCAAAGCATTATCTTTATCTTTTTGCTTAAAGACTCCTCCTCCCCTTGCAGTAGTTGAATATTTTCTTTCATATTCATCAGCTTTTGTTGAAAGAACATAATTCAAAGGAGAATAAATTCCCAAATTTAATCTAGTTATCTCCTTATTTATTTCGCTTAATGAATATAATTCGTCCTTACTATCGATTTTTGATTTGATGTTAATTGGCTGCAATCTTTCAGGGAAATCTCCTATTTCCTCCAAATCATAATATTTTTCAATATGCCTTCGAGATCTAGCAATTGTCAAAGTGTCTAAAATCTGGAAATAATCTAAGTCAACAGTATCAACAAAGTTTTCACCAGTCCTTTGTGATTCAGATAATTTTGACCACTGGTTGAAAGCCATTTGAGCCTTCCTTAAAGTGTTTTCTATACTGTTAATTCCAATGTCCCTCAGTGCATTATCATTTTCTTCAGTGATAAATGAGATTTGATTTCTAATATCAGTCATTCTATTATTGACCGGAGTTGCAGAAAGCATAAGAACACGGGTTTTATGACCTCCTTTTATAATGTCATCCATCAGTTTTTGATACCTAGTTTTTCTATCTTTTACAGCAGGATTGTTTCTAAAGTTATGAGATTCATCAATCACAACAAGATCATAATTTCCCCAATTAATTGTAGATAAGTCCAAATCTCCAGATTTACCTCCATCACGACTTAAATCAGTGTGATTTAAAACATCGTAATTAAATCTGTCATCTACAAAAATATTCCTTTTATCATTCTGTGTGTAGATTGTCCAATTATCCCTTAATTTTTTAGGAACAAGTACTAAAACCCTATCATTTCTTGACTCATAATATTTGATAACTGCAAGTGCCGTAAAGGTCTTACCTAAACCTACACTATCTGCAAGTATACAACCATTATAATTTTCAATTTTATCAATGACACCCATTACAGCATCCTTTTGGAACTTGTATAATTTATTCCAAATTTGTGATTCTTTAAGTGTATTTCCTTTTCTAATAATTTTATCTTCATCAAGAGCATCTAAGTTTCCACTGAAAATATTGTAAAGTGATAAAAAATAGATATATTCTGCAGGATTTTCCTTATGCATGGTTTTCATTTGTTCTAAAACTTCTTCTTTAACATCTTCAAGTAATTCTTCATCATTCCATAATGCCTCAAACATCATTAAGAATGAATTACTTATATCTTTACCATAAACACATTGATTAAAATCTTGTCTATCTGATTTGTTTATTCCAAGTCCTGTTGTTGTAAAGTCTACACTACCATTAATAGCAATATTAGAATTATCCCCATTATCAACACAAATCATACGTAATTGTGCCTCATTAGGAATTTTAAATGACTTGATTTCTAATTTTTCACTAATCCATCTGGAAAAATCACGAGAAACAGAACCTTGTGTCATTTCATTTTTAAGCTTTATTTCATAATCATTTCCAAAAATATTATTATTATCAATATAATATTCTCTAGCTTCTTTATTTTTTTCACGTAAAAAACTAGGTTTAGTGTAAATAAAACGCATACTGTCAATTTTATCCAAATCTTCTTTTATAGCATCATATGCATACATTGAAAAAAGAGCAGAAATAACAGATAGTTTAGAACCTTTTTTTACACTATCTTTAATTTCCTCATATACAAAATTATTTTTATTGTCCAATACTTTTGGAGCCCTTAACTCAGACAAATTACCCACCTTAGAAAAATTTACAATAATAATTATATTATTAATAGTATTTATTATTTTTAATTTTGACTCTTTCAAAAACTTGTGTGATAAATTTTATTTCCATTTTTTTTACCTTTAAAAAATTTGGTTTAAAACATCTAAGCAAACACATAGAGATTTTATTTTTATATTACTCAAATAATATATAAGTCTAAGTTAATATATTAAGTTAACATTTTTTAAATTAAAAATAAATAATAAAATGATGGAAAATTTTTATGGTGTATATCATGTCAAAATTAAAATCACTTAAGTTTTTGAAAATGACTTATTTTAAGGAAATTTTATAATAAAATATAATTAAGGAATAACATTTAATGAAATTATTAATGGAGTAATACAAATAAAAAAAAAAAAAAAAAAAAAAAAAAAAATTAAAATTTATAGGCAGATGTTTATATCCTCAAAACAAAAATAATAAATTTTAGGTCCTGGAAAGGCCATTATAAGGATGAAA
>CAYQMW010000085.1:0-9198 GCA_964418715.1 uncultured Methanobrevibacter sp.
ATAATATTTATATTAATAGTAATTATAGTTCTTTAATTAATTATATTTTACTAAAAAATTTCATTTTAAAAATTCAAATTAATGATTCGATAATATTTAATTATTTAAAAATATTAAAATATTCTTTACAATTTATTATACTCCAATATTTATTTGGTGAGAAGATGGACAGTAGTGAAGCAATCTATAAAGGAATTAAAGATGCAGGTATAGACTTTATAGTTAGTGTACCTTGTGCTAACTTAAAAAAATTATTAATAATGCTTGATGAAGATGATTCAATTATACATATTCCTGTAAGTCGTGAAGAAGAAGGACTTGGAATATGTGCAGGTGCCTATATGGCAGGTAAAAAAACAGCAATACTTATGCAAAATTCAGGACTTGGAAACTGTGTAAATGCATTATGTTCATTATATGAATTGTATTCATTCCCACTTGTTATGATCATGAGCCATAGAGGAACAGAAGGAGAATCAATCATTGGCCAAGTTCCAATGGGAAGAGCAACACCACTTGTTCTTGAAGCACTTAATTTAGAATATGTTAAACCTCAAACAATCAATGAAGCATATGATGCAGTTAAAAACTCATGGACAAAATCAACCCGTGACGGTAAAGCATTTAGTATTTTACTTGAAATACCATACTGGAAACTTAAGGAGGAATAAGAATGGCTACAAGAATTGATGGAATAAGAGAAATAATGAAAGATATAACAGACGAACTTGTAGTATGTAATATTGGTGTTCCTACAAAAGAACTATTTCAGGTAAAAGACAGAGCGCGTAATTTCTATATGATAGGATCTATGGGCCTTGTAGAATCAATAGGCCTTGGTCTTGCATTATCACAGGAAGAAACTGTTGTTGTAATAGACGGAGATGGGTCACTACTTATGAATATGGGTTCACTTATAACCACATCCCATAATCAATGTGATAATCTAATATGGATTGTTATAAACAACGGAGCATACGGTTCAACCGGTAATCAGCAAACATATATGGAAGATGTGGATTTAGTAAAAATAGCTAAAGACTCAGGATTTGAAAATGCATATGAGTTTAGTGAAATTAAGTTTAAGGACCTCTTGAATAGTCATAAATGTACCTTCATTGAATATAAATTAGAAGCAGGAAACTCAGATGCACCTGTTATAGACCTATCACCTGAAGAGGTAAGAGACAGGTTTATGGCTGAATTAAATAAATAATTTTGTTTAAACTTATTTATTTTTTTATTTTATTTTATTTTATTTTTTTATTTAATCTTATTTTAACTCTTTTTTAATATAAAGCACTAAATTTATTTATTTATTTTATAATTTAGTTTACTCTTTTTACAACCATTTAATAGCATCTTCAAGTAGTGTGTTCCAATAGTCCCAGTGATGGCCTCCCTGACCTTCAAAGTAAGTATAATTAATAATATTTTTATTGTTTTCTAGAGTATTTTTAAAGTTTCTTGTTGGACCAATTAGTTCAATATCATCTTCTGCACAGGCAAGATAAATATCAGGAAGTTTCTCATTCTCCTTTATTAGATTTTTTAGTAAATATTCCGGATTTGCTTCTGTATTTTGAATATTATCTAAACTTCCAAAAGTATCTTCTGCAAAACATTGATTATATTTAAAAGAGGAACTGTTTGTCTTGTCAAATTCATAGTCAAGTATTAAAGCTGGTGAAAAGGCAATTATTTTTGAGAATCTGTCATTATATTTAAATCCATTATATAATGCACCATAAGCCCCCATACTATAACCACCAATAAATGTATCCTCTCTTTTCTTTGATAAATTAAACATATCTCTTGTAGTGTTTACTAATTCTTCACCAATATAGTTTGAAAATCTTTTATCATCACCAATATTTCTATAAAAACTATTCTCACCACTTGGCATTATAATTGCTAAATTGTTTCTTAAAGCAAGTCTTAGAATATCTGAATGAGTAATCCATTCTGATGAGTCTCCATATAAACCGTTTAATAAATATAATGTTTTGTAAGGTGGTTTCTTAGATCTGTTTTCTTCATTAATATAATCTATATTATCAACAGGAAGAACAGCTGTAACAGAAACATTTCTGCCCAATTCTATTGATTTAAATCTTATATCCAGTAGTGCCATAAATATCATTTAAAAATAGTTTTTGAAATAAATTAAATTAAATTAAATTTGAATGTTTAGTTTGAAATAATGAATAAATAAATGAAATACATGAAAAATAATAGCAAATAAATAAAATAAATAAAAAATAATAAAAAATAAATTTAATTAAAATTGTTAATTTGTAATTAACTTAATAATTAATTAAATTAATTAAATCTTATTATTTAGCTTCCTGATTTATTTCATCTATTCTTGCATCAAATTCGCTGAATTTACGTGCAAGACCTGAGAAATATGGAATATACACTTTAGAAAATGCAAGTCTATCAGGATTCATATTATTCATTTCAATTTCTCTTTTGATTTTCTCCATATTATGTTCAATCTCATCATACAATAAGTCACCAGGATACTCACCAATAAATATACCATCAGCACCTGTTTTAAGTGCATGAATAATATGTTTAGGCATTACCCTGTTAACTGATATAACCTTAATAATATGGATTGATTCAGGATAAGATAATCTATTTATACCTATATTATCTGCTGAAGTATAACCAATATCATCCAAGAATGCAATAATACGTTTTTCATTTGGTTTTTTATCTTTAAGTATACCGTCAATAGTTGCAAAAATCATCTCATCAATATTACCATTAATACTAATAGCATTCTTATCACATTTAGCAATACAATTTCCACAACCTGAACAGCTCATCGGATCTATAAATATCCTATCATTTTCAATAGCCATTGATTTATATTTACAAACCTCTATACATTCTCCACATAAATCACAGATTTCATAGTCCACATCAGCAATAAATGGTTCAATTTCAATACCATTACTTACAATTTCAGAAACCTTACTTGCAGATGCAGTAGCCTGAAGAATACTATCTGTAATATCCTTAGGATCTTGTGCTGTACCTGCAACAAATGCACCTTGAATATCAGTAGTGACTGGTTTGATTTTAGGGTTAGCCTCTTTGATGAAATCATCTTCAGTTTGTGATACATCAAAAATTTCAGCAATTTCCTTTGTACCTTGTGATGGTTCTATTGCAGTTGATAAAACTACCATATCTGCATCAAGTTCTCTGAATTCTCGTTTAACTGTATCTTCAACTCTTACAACAAGATGGTCATCTTTTTTACCTACTTCTCCTGGACGACCTCTTACAAGTCTAATTCCACTTGCCTGTGCATGTTTGTAATATTTTTCAAACATTCCAGGAGTCCTAATATCAGTATAACAGATAATAATATTAGTATCAGGATATTTGTGTTTGATTATATTAGCATTTTTAAGTGCTACCATACAACAAACTTTAGAACAGTATTTATGGCCATTTGGAGTATCATCTCTTGAACCGACACATTGTATCATTACAACATTTTTAGGTACCTGACCATTTGATAAACATTGGAATTTACCTTTTGTTGGACCATTAACACCTAAAATTCTTCCTAGTTCACTTTGTGTTATAACATCCTTAAATCGACTGTAACCATATTCAGGACGTAAATCAGGATCAAACAATTGATGACCAGTTGCTAAAATTACAGAACCAACTTCAAGAGGAATTATTTCTGTTTCTCTTCTGAAACTAATTGCATTCATTTTACATTCTCTTTTACAGTCACCACATTTATCACAATTTTCAATATCAATTACATAACTGTCTGGATAACACTGTGCAAATGGTTTATAGATTGCTTTTCTAGTAGTCAGACCATCATTCCAATCATCTGGAATGGACTTCTGGCATACATCAACACAGTCTCCACAGGATAAACATTTTTCAGTATCAACATAACGTGGTTTAGTTTCAACAAGAAGATTAAAACTGCCTGCTCTTCTATTTGCCTTTACAACCTTACTGTTTGTTAAAACTTCAATATTTTCATTCCAAACAACATCATTCAATACAGGATTTAAAAGACAAAGACCACATTCTTCAGCAATTTTAACTGGTGAGAACACCTTACCAATCTTTGCCATATGTCCCCCAATAGAAGGAGATTCTTCAATCAGATATGTTTTAATACCTTGTTTTCCAAGTGACAATGCTGCACTCATACCTGAAATTCCTCCACCGACAACAGCAGCACTATTTGGAGTTTGAACAATAATCGGATCAACGGGTTCAGATTTTAATACTTTACCAATTGATGCATTAATAAGTGTAATAACCTTATCTGTTGCTACCTGATTAAAATCATCTCCTTCAGTACTATGTACCCAGGAACATTGCTCACGAATATTAGCCATATCCATCAAATATGGATTTAGTGGTTGTACATATGCCTGAAATGTCTTCAAATGTGATTGAGTAGAACATGCAGCAATTACAACACGGTCTAGTTCTTCTGAAATTACTTTATCCCTAATGATTTTACGTCCATTAATAGAACATAGATTAGTATAATCTTCGATAACATCCACGTCAATAGATTCTTTTACTCTTTCTATATCTATCACGTCAGAAATGTTACCTCCACATTTACAAATAAATACTCCCACTTTCAAATTATCAGAAGCCACTTAAATCACACTCCATGATAAATAAATTGATTTTAAATTAAGGCCTTTAACTAACATTATTCTGCCTCCTCTTTAAAATCTACTTTAACTGTATCTGCTTCCATATTAAAATCAGCTGAATTATCTAAATCAACTTTACGAGATACATTTTTAATAATTTCTTCTTTAGCCTCATCAGATATTGGTTTTAACCTATCGAATATTGGTTCTACAGGAACAGTATGTGTTTGTATACCTACCACATCATACGGGTCTGCTCCCATTGCAATAGCTAAAAATTGTGCTATATTCAAATTAACAATATCTAATTTTTCACCATATTCTCTCTCAATATAAGGTTGATATCTGTCAAATTGAATATGACAGTTAGGGCATAAATGGATTAAAATTTCTGTTTTTTTATCCTTTAATGATTTAAATTTGTCAAAAGTAGAATCCATTGACAAATCCTTATGTACAAATCTTTGTGAAAAACCATTTCCACAGGTTGCTCTTTTAAAATCATACCAACCAATAGTTTCTACACCACATGCATTTACTACATCATCAAGAATATGCGGGTTTCTAACTCCTTCAATAGTATCATTATAATGAGCCTTACAATAATGACATCCGTGATGAGTTGCTATTTTAAAATCAGAAAAATCATATTTAATGTTTTCTGCAATTTCTTTTCTTTTGCTGTAGAATATATCTATAATATGGAAAATATTCTCTCTGGATTTAATATCACCTTCACTATACCTCATCCAGTCATAGCCACTTTCTTCAAAAACTTCATTTACAGAATCTCTTAAATCCTTATTTCCATTTAACAAATCAGCAACACGTTTATTGATTGCATAACAGGTTGCACACATCATAGCAAAATTAGGCCTGTTCAATTTATGTGAAAGTGCAAAATGTCTTGCACCATTAACAGTTGTTGTAAATTGATCAAAAACATCAGAATAATGACCTAAACCAGTACAGCATGTCTGTGCACTGCTTACAAAATAATCTATACCAATCTTATCAAAAACAAAAGTTGTAGATGATTGGACACCAGGATATTCTACACTTACAAGACAACTTTTAAAAAGTAGAATGTTCTTATCTGGAATTTGTTTCATGATTTAACCTCAATTATTATGAAAAATTATTAATTATATAATTAAATGATTGTATTATTAATAAATAGCTTTATTTATTAATTATTAACTATTCAGATTTTTCATCTTCCTTAATTTCTCGAATTCTTTCAACTCTATCCTTAAATCCACTATTTATTAAAATTGTAGATATTTCTTTAATTGCATCATCATCTGGAAGAAGTGGACCTAAACCTAACCTTGATCTGACTTCATCTAAATTAATCTTAAAGTCCCACCATTCATCACCAATATCTTCCCTCATTTCACCAAAGAAGTTTGAAGGAATTCCACCCATTCCCTGATTTAGGAAACTATCTCCAAATTCTAAAAATGGTCTTAAATGGTCATCAGCAATACCCTTATCAATTGCAATTTGTTTTAAAGCCTGATTAGCTTGACATGGACTGTTACCAACAGGACAAATACTGTGACAGGTATAACAATAGAAACAATTCCAAATATCTTCACTTTCAATAATTGAATTGTCTCCTTCCAATATGTATTCTATCATATCACGAGGATTATAATCAGAATGTTGAGCTCCAGGACAAGCTGAAGTACACATTCCGCATTGAACACATTTAAGAAGATTTTCTCCTTGGGAGAATTTAATATCATTCATTATAAAATGAGCAAGGTCCAGTGAACCATCCTCAAATTCTTTATCCATAATTAAACCTCTAATATAAGTAATCTTAAACATTAATGTTTTTTAAATTGAGTTTCTTATTATTCATTAATTTAAATAAAAATTAATTATTATTTTCTATTTTAAAATAATTAATTATATTTATTAATTTTTTAAAGCTTGAAGTCCCCACCAGTTATTTTTTCATTTAACTCATTGATTATATCACGTGCACGAAGCCTATCAGATTGACGTGATGTAATACTTAAGTTATAATCACTGTTTTCATGATTAATCGTCAGAGAACCTGTATTCATCATAAACACATTTCCAACACAATATTCTGCACATACACCACAACCGAAACAATCATCTGAATTAAAGTCAATTACAATCTTATTATTCTCAATCTTACGTTCAACTGCATTTGTCGGACAGTAACTTTGTGCATAACACTCATCACAAGCTATACATTTAGCCTCTTCATATCTAGGCCTTTTACTATGATTGTCCCACATTTTACCATAATCTGTTTCAGTTATAGGTAAATGTCTTCCATGAATATCAGCAACAGGAAGAGGAATATCTCCATTCAGTATAAGTAAGTTATTGTAAATTTCTTCTGTAAGTACAGGTATTGGTATAGCAACTGAATCATATATTTCAGGACCTAAACCTGTTTTATATCCTCCAACATAATGAGAATCCATTTCTTTAATATTAGCTGAAAGCATAAGGTTTGGTTTCGCCTCAGATGCCCTTGTACCAAGGCCTAAAACTAATCCTTCTGCACCGTTTAATAAAATCTTAGTGCCCTGAGTTATCACTTTACGATTTGGATCATTTTGAAGTGGATTTATATCTCCACAACCTGAAAATGATATTTTATCAAAACCTGTTTCCATTTCTTTTGCATAAAAGATTGAATTAACTGGGTCATTTCCAGGGTTAACAAATGCAGTATAGTTTTTAAAGGCATTACGTGTACCAATCATCTGTGCAGTTACAATTTCATCTAAGGTAGTTGTAGATTTAATGGTTTTTCCATCAATAGATTCTACTTCAATATCAATTTCCCTACCTTTTAGAAGATCATTTAATAAGAATCCTCCACCATATCCTTCTATATCTTTACTATGTGCTGTACCATTAAGGATACAGTCTACTGAACCTAACCATTCATTAGGACATGGACCAACTTGAGCTTCAATTCCATTTAAAAATATTCTTTTTGCTTTTTTAAATGAACCCGGCTCATCAACAATGATGTTGAATATTGCACTGGTTCCACTCATAACACCACATGTTCCACATGTGACTATATCAACTTCTTCAAATGAAGGTGCTTCATCATTTTTAATAGCTTCTTTAAAATCCAAAGCAGAGTAAACCTTTACGTCACCATCTTGGATTTTTTGATTAATTTCTTCAATAGTTCGAGGCAAATAAACCTCCTCCAATGTTTTAGTGAATAATAATTAATTAAAATAATGAATTTTTAAAAAAAATATCAATTGTTATATTTACTATTCTTTTAAAATTTTTACTATAAAAATATTTTTATTTTTAACTTTTATCATACTCGTTATTTTTATTAAAATATTATAAATTTTACTATAACTTACCTAAAGTATCTCCTCTAAGACCCTGACGAATCGTCTCAAGAGATATAATATCCTCAGTAGCAATATTTCCCAAACTAACATCAGAACCTAATTTTAAAACAAAATAAACTTGTTGATCTTTTTGAGGAGCTTCCCAAATAATCTTATCTGGATTTGAAATATTTTCTAAAATATAATCTACTTCATCTTCTTTAGCTTTGCCTGACTCATCAAAAATACCGATGTTTTTTCCACCTTCTCTTGCTTCAACAATGACCTTGGAAGAACCTGCCTCCAATTCTTTATTCATATAATCAATACGCTCTACAAGTGAGATTTCCTTATCAAGTGCAGGGTTTTTCTTACCTACCTCAGATAATACATGGAAACCAAAGTCCTTTGCCTGTTTAATATATTCAATCTTATCTTCATAGGACAAATCAGTTGAACCATTAGATATTTCAATAGCTTCAAAACCTAATTCTTTTGCCCTGTTAAAAAATTCATCAACTTTATCATTCATATAAGCAAGTTCAAAAAGTGTTCCTCCAGTATATGGAATAACATCAAAACTTTTATACATTTCCACTTTAGCTTTGATAATCTCTTCATCCTGAATAACACTGGTTCCCCAGCCGAATTTTAAATAGTCAACATAATCTGCTGTGACTTCCATTAAGGATTTTGCAGTTTCATATCCTAAACCCTTATCTAGAACCATTGTCATACCAATATTTCTGGGTTTCACTTCACGTTCTCTTATAAGAAAATCAAATGCTTTCATCATAATCCTCTTTTGTTAATTAATTTAAATTTCAATATTTACATGTTTTAAAATGATTTTTCTTTAAAATAAATTATAAAAATTATATTATAATTAATTTTATAAATTCCTAAAAATAGATTTTTTAAAAGAAAATATAAAAAAATTTTAATAATATATTAACATTTATTAATAAATTTTATAATGATATTATTATAGTTAACTTATTATAAATAATTTTAAATTAAATAATTTTCACTGATTCAAATGTATAAAAATAAAATTAGATATATTGATATAGAAGAAACACATATACGCTACATTTCAGACATTTTAAATACAAATCTGGAAGATTACATTAAAAAAATCCGTAATGATTTAAAAAAATATATTTATGAAAATC
>CAYQMW010000086.1:0-9151 GCA_964418715.1 uncultured Methanobrevibacter sp.
TTCAATAACTTCCAAAGTTAAAGAATGTGTAGAAAAAGATCCTGGTGCTTTTGAAGAAGAAGCTATGGTTATTGAAGTTTCTGACGATGATGATGATGAAGACAGTGGTGAAGAAGTTAGAGTAGTATCAGCTGAAACTGCTTTAATTGAAGCTAGAATGAGAAATATTCAAACCCAAATCAAAATGATTGGTGCAATTCAAAGGAATTTATCTGGAAATTACGCAGGTAAAGTACAAGGTATCATGACAGGTATGGTATTTGGTATGATCATTACTGGTTTAATCTTGATTATGTTCTTCAAAATAGGAGGGTTAGTATGAAAATTTCAAGTACTCCTAACACTAAAAGTTTGAAAAAGGTATCTGAAGATATTGATTATTCTTCAAAACTTATTGGAAGAGAAGGAAGAGCAATGGTTGCTCTATCATTTACCAGAGTAAAAGGTATTGCTTGGGGAATTGTTGCAGCTTTTGTTTTAATAGTCCTTCTTCCATATATTGCAAAACTTTGTGGAATGTAGAGGTGTTATAAATGGCTGACGATAATACAATACCTTCTGTAATGGTCAATACTGAGGAATATAATGCAGCAATGGAAAAATTAGACAAAGCTGAAGAAAAAGTAGAATTTGCTTTAGGGGAATATTCTCAACGTTTAGGCCAACAAACAGGTAGGGATATAGGTATATTATACGGTTTAATAATAGGTCTTGCAATAGTAATCGTCTTTATTAAATTGGCTGGATTAATTTAAAGTGGAGGTTAATATAATGTTTAGATTTGAAAAAGAACAAGTCGTTGTAGATGTTGCAGGAGTAAAAGTCGGTGGACAACCTGGTGAATATCCAACCGTACTCTGTGGAACAATCTTTTATGGTGGACACAAAATTATTAGTGATCCTAAAGCAGGTGTATTTGATAAAGACGCTGCTGAAGGATTAATCAAAGAAATGGAAGAAATGGCGGATGTTACCGGAAACCCATGTATTATTCAAACTTTCGGTCCTACCCCTGAATCCATGGTTAAATATTTAGAATTTGTAGGAGATATTTCTGACAAACCATTCTTGATCGATTCAACCGGTGCAGATGCAAAAA
Source organism: uncultured Methanobrevibacter sp. (assembly GCA_964418715.1). Lineage (GTDB taxonomy): Archaea > Methanobacteriota > Methanobacteria > Methanobacteriales > Methanobacteriaceae > Methanarmilla. The sequence continues at coordinate 1,100 of CAYQMW010000086.1, forward strand.
TTGCTGGTGTTAAATATTGTCAAGAAGCTGGTCTTTGTGACAGAGGTATTTACAACTCTTTAAACATGTCTTGTGAACAAGACGAATTAGATGCTTTAACTGAAACAGATATTGAAGCTTCTATTATTTTAGGATTCAACCCAATGCAAGCTGGTGTTGAAGGTAAAATCGATATTTGGGAAACTGGTGGAAGTGTCATCGATAAAGGTGTACTTCAAATGGCTGAAGAATGTGGAGTATCCAAATACTTCATGGACGTAGCTGTTACTCCTATTGGACAAGGTGCAGGTCCTGCTGTAAGGACTACCTTTGCAGAAAAATCCAAATGGGGTTACCCTGTAGGTTCCGGTATCCACAACGTACCTTCTGCATGGGATTGGTTAAAAGGATGGAAAAAAGAAAATCCTGAATCTTGGCCGGTTTGTGATATTGGTTCTGATCTTATTCAAGTTACTGTCGGTGGGGACTTCTGTTTATACGGTCCTATTGAAAACACTTCAAAAGTTTTCCCTGCTGTTGCAATGAACGATATGTTTATGGCTGAAGCAGCTGCTGATATTGGAACTGAATGTGTTGAAGACCACCCATTCAACAAATTGTTATAGACATGTTTAGATTAGATGTTTATCATCTAATCCTTTCTTATTTTTTTTTAAGCTCTTATAGCTTACTTTGATTATTGTTTTTTCAAGTTTATTTGGCTATTTTACCCACTATTTTTATAAATTCTCTAAAATTTTTTTTGATTTCTTGTTTTTTTAACCAGTTTTAGAATTAATTTAAAATTTTATACAAATGCTTATTAATTAGTTTAAATAATATAAATTATAGATTATTATGGATTTATATCATTATTTTATTCAAATTGCTGTTTCAGTAGTAATTTTTCTAATATTATTTTATGTTGGCGGATTTTTAATAGATAGAGTAAAAAACAGTTCGTTAAAATTTCTTAATCCTACTGAATATCTTCCTGAAGAAGAAGTGCAAACTTTAAAACAGGTGTTTTACTTAATAATGATGTTAATCTTGTTTATATCTATTGTAAATTTCTTTTTTGACAATAATATATTTTTAAGTAATAATCCTGAGTTTTATGTTTTTCATTCTATTTTAGACATTGTTGTTTCAGTTTATATTGCAAATATGATTTATGATAAATCTTCAAAAAAAAAAGTTGGATCCTATTATTTTTCTTAATACCTCTTGCTTCAATTACATTTTTAATCTTTGGCGAATCTTTAATTGAGTACTGGGATTTTTTACGTATTCCTGCTTTCATATATTTAATTAAATATTTCTATGATAAATTTAGAAATTATACAGATGAACATAGATTAGGTTTTTCTATAATCTTGTTATTTTCAATACTATTTTTTAGTATTGTTATTACTATGTTTGTTGAAAATGAAGATTCTTTAAATGCGATTGTAATGGTTTCTAATGCTTTTACAAGTAATGGTTATGCAATTCTAGGTAATACTACTGGAGGTAAGATTGATAGTATTATTTTAGTTTGGAGTGGGTATATATTATCTGGTGCTGCTACTGCAACATTAACGGCAGCTATCCTAATACGTCATTTCAGCAGTAAACTTAAAGAGTATGATGAAAAAGTCACTTAGTAGAAAGACACATAGTATTGTATCAAAAATTATTATAAAATAATAGCTTCCAGTAGTTAAATTAAAAACAAGTGAAAATATTAAAAGGATTATGTCAATTATAATCAATATAGACAATCCTATATCAAAGTATTTTAATAATTTTTGATTCATCACCAATCACCAATAATTATTTTATCTATTTTATAATATTTATTTTTAAAAGTTTTTTTAAAATTAAATGTAAATTGTCCATAATATCAAAATCATTTAAAAAAATTTATATTATTTTGTTTTTAAAAATAATCATAATTAATATTAAATTTTAAAATTTTGATTATAGAATATGGGGATAAGTATATGTCAATATTTGGTAATTTATTTAAAAGAGGACCTAAACCTGTAATTGCTCACAGTCAGCCTCAAGATTTAGCTCAACTTAAAGCTAGTACAAATAGGCCTCAAAGTGGTGCTTATCAGGTTAAAGAGGATGTTTATTATGTTACTGCTTCTGTAGAGTTAGGTAACACTACTACTAAGTGTGTTTTAACGGCTACAAATTTAAATAACAGTGAGTGTTATTTGTTAAATAAGACAGTTAGGATGACAAGAGATATTAGAGCTCCTAAAGAGGGAGAAGATATTTTCGGTAAAACTGTTTGGGGTATAGAGTTAACTAAAGAAGCAGTTGCTGAAATGATTGGTGAAACTGTTTTAGAATCTCTTAAAAAAGCAGGTGTAGATAAAGATGAAGACCTTGATTTCGTTGTAAGAAGTACTGGTGTAACCGCTGGTTTTGCTACTGCTGAAGAGGCAGGTCAGTTAGTTATTGCTCTTGCAGATGGTTGTCTTGATATAGGTGTTCCTCCTAAGAAAATGTCTCCTGCAATGGGTTCAAAACAACTTCCAGAAAGACTTCAAAAATATACCTTACTTGATAATGTCATATTTGATGGTGCAGTAGTAAGTGTAAAACCTCCAAAAGGTAAACAACAAACTGCAAATGAGATGGAAGGGGAACTTGTAACTGCAGGAATTAAATTAGGTGCAAAATGGACTGATATTGATTATAGAAATCCTTGTGTTTCTCTTGATTTTGGTTCAACATTAGCAGGCCGTATTGTAAATGATGACAGGCCATATGCAAATACTGTTGGTAACTTTTTAGGTCTTGCAGGTGTTGTTTCAGATTCTCTTGCAAGAGGTACTGATAAAGTAGACCCTAAAAATGGTGCAGCATTAGATTTATATAATCCTAAAATGGATAAAAAAGGAGATAAAAAGAAAGCTCAAGCTAATGCTCTTAAAGCTCATAAACTTATTGATATTCGTAAAGTTCCAAGTGATGTTGATAGATTTGGAACAGTACCAATTAATCCTCAGGCTGCAGAAGAAGCAGGTACACTTTTAGTTGGTTGTGATGTAGGAGAAAATGGTGATAAATTACCAGATTTAATGACTCTTGGTCATGAAATCTATGAAAATGATGGTCTTGAAACCTTAGTTGCTACTATGGATTATGTTTCAGCTAATATTGTATACAGAGCTCTTGATGTTGCATTTGAAGAGAATGCTATTACTGAAGGATCTGTATTAGGTATTACTGGAAGAGCAGGAATTACTGGACGTAAACCTGAATTAATTTTAGAATACGCTCAGGACAAATTTGAAGATACTGTATTTGTTGAAGATGGTTTGGCTCTTGGATCTGCAATTATGGCTCGTTGTATGAATTCCATGGGAACTCAGAAAAATCCAATTGGTGGTCATCAAGGTGGAAAATGTATTTTAGGTAAAAGAATGAAACTTCAAGGTAAAATAGATTAATTCTTTTACTTCTTTTCAATTTTTTTTATTTTTTATAATTTTTTTATAATTTTTTAAAAGTTTTATTTTTTCTATTATTTTTTTATTTTAAATTTTTTACAAATTATTCTTAATTTTCTAATTATCTTTAATTAGTTGTGATTATTATGATTATTGCACTTATAATGGCAGGAGGCCTATCTACAAGATTAAAATCCTCTGTTGAAAAACCTCTATTTGAATTTAATAATAAACATTTAATTGATTATGTTTTGGATAATCTTAAAACATCTAAGTTAATAGATTCTATTGTAGTTGCAGTAAGTGATAATACTCCAAATACTAAAGAATATTTGATAGACAAGGATTTTTTAAAATTAGAAGATAAGTTAACTACTAAAACCAGTTATTATATTGAAAGTCCAGGTAAAGGATATCTTGAAGATTTATCCTACTTATTAGATTTTTTTGAGAAAATATCAAAAGAAAATACTATTGTAATGGTTAATGCAGATTTACCATTTATAACATCAGATATTATTGATGATATAATAGACCAGTATTTTAAAATAGATAAACCTGCACTTTCAGTCCAGATACCTGTTGAGGTTTATAAAAATTATAATATTTCATTTGCTTATGAATATAATGGTCTTGTTCCGGCAGGATTTAATATTTTAAAATCAGTTAATACTATTCAAGATCAATATGAACTTGTAAGAGGGGACGGTGAGTTAGCATTTAATTTAAACTCACTTGAAGATGTTGATTTAGCATATAAACTATTAGATACTTTAAAATAAATATTAAACATGATTATCTAATATCTATATTTTATCCCTTTTCAATTTAAATTATTATTTTTATAGTATTTTCAATTATTCTTATGCTAATTTCAATTATTTTAATAATAATTTTTTTATTTTATCTTATTTTTTCTATATTTGTAGGTTTAATTTAAATATTATGAGATAAATATATTCTATTGATATTAAATTTTATCATGGTGGAATCATGGAGAATAAAAAAAGTGTTCAAAAAAGAGAAGAAAAATTATGGAGTGAAGTTAAGAATTATCAAGTAGCAACTAATAATGCTCGTATTCTTGGTGTTCTTGATGAACTTATTATAAATGATAAAACCGGTAAAATTGTAGATATTGCAATTAAAGTTGAAGATGGTCGTAATGTCCATGTAAAAGGTGCAAAAAGAAAAGATGATTTATTACTTGTACCATTCTCTAAAGTTGAAAAAGTTGGAGAATTTATTATAGTTACAGAATAAATTCAATCTTATCTACTTTTTTATCATTTTTATAATTATTTAAAATTTATATTTAACTTAGATTATTAAACAATTTTTTAATTAGTTTTTCATAGCTAACTTATTTTTTCTTATTTAATCTTATTTTTACTTATTTTTTTCTACACATATTACTTTATCCTATTTTTACTTATATTAAATTATACATTATTTTTTTGATATTTCTAACTATATAGTTTCTTTTTATTAGTTTTACAGTATTTTCCAATTTTTTTATTTTTAATTTTTCTCTTTTAAAAATTTATATAACAATGTTTATATGAATTAAATTCATAAAATAAATTAGAATAATTTAATATTTTAAAAGTAATTTTATAAAATTCAATTTTCAAAATAAATTTGTATTATTATTGTGGATTTTATTTTAATGATTATTTTTTAAATTCTATGGTGATTATTATGTTGCTTGAAATAGAAAAATTAGCTGTTGAAGTTGAGGGAAAACAAGTTTTAAATGATGTTAATCTCTCAATTGACCAGGGAGAGACTCATGTACTTTTAGGACCAAACGGTGCAGGTAAAAGTACATTATTTTTAACTATACTTGGTTTTCCAAAATATAAAATTACTCAAGGCAGTATAAAATTTAAAGGAAAAGATATTACAAATTTACCTACTTCAGAGAGAGTTGCAATGGGGATGGGTGTAAGTTTCCAGAATCCTCCTGCAATAAGAGGTATAACTGTTAAAGATCTTTTAAAATATGAATCTGGCCAAAGTGAAGATGAAGAATTAAATCCTAGAATGAGGGAATTAGCTAACAAACTTAAATTCAGTGAAGACTTTTTAAACAGGGATGTTAATGTAGGTTTCTCTGGTGGTGAAGTCAAAAGATCTGAAATTCTTCAGCTTTTAGCTCAACAACCTGATTTTACTATGTTTGATGAACCTGATTCTGGTGTAGATATTGAAAATGTTGAGCTTCTTGCAGGTGAGTTAAATGTTATTTTAGATAAGCAAAAAAGAATCAAACAACGTAAACGTTCAGGTTTGCTTATTACTCATTTAGGTTATATTTTAAATTTTGTTAAAGCTGATAAGGCTCATGTATTAATGGATGGTAGAATTGCTTGTTCAGGTAATCCTGATGAAATTTTACTTGAAATTCGTAAAAATGGTTTTACAGGATGTGTTAAGTGTGCGCAATGTTTATGAAGATGCCCAAAAGGCTAAAGATAAAAAAGCAGCATTAGGTACTGATATTACTATTGAGAATTTTTCATCTGAAGAGGTAAATGCTATTGATGTAATTGATGATTTAGGTGATTTATCTAAAAAAGATCAAAGCACTTTACTTTCTGTTGGAGTCGACTCAGATGAAAGTGAAAGAGCAGGTTCTTTTCTTCAAATGGATCAGAGTAATATTTTCACATCAGAATTATCTAAGGATATTGAACTTATGAATACTGGTGCTGCATTGGAAAAATATTCCTGGTTGGAAGATTATATATGGAATGCTGTAAAACCAGATGCTGATAAGTATACTGCTGAGGCAGCACTTAAAGAAAAAGAAGATGGAACTTATAGTGGTTATTTTGTAAGAAGTAAACCTGGAACTAAGGAATTTTTCCCTGTTCAGGCTTGTATGTTTATTGCAGATACTGATATTATGCAAACAGCACATAATATTATTATTGCTGAGGAAAATTCAGAATTACATTTAATTACTGGTTGTGCAACTGGTGATGATATTTCTTCTGCACTTCATGTAGGGGTAAGTGAAATTTATCTTAAACCCGGTTCTAAAATTACCTTTACTATGGTTCATAATTGGGCTGAGCAGGTAGAAGTACGTCCAAGAACAGCTATTAAGCAAGCTGAAAATTCTACTTATATTAATAATTATATTTTAACCAGTCCAGTTAATTCTATTCAATCATATCCTACTACCTATTGTGAAGGGGCTAATTCAAAAGCACTTTTCCAAAGTATTATGTCTGGACAAAAAGATTCAAATATTGATATGGGTTCACGTGCTGTTCTTTCTGGATTCAATAGTTCTGCTGAAGCAATCTCTCGTGCTGTTGCAAATGATTCTTGTAAAATTTATGCAAGAGGCCATATTATAGGTGATGAACCTGAAGTTAAAGGACATGTAGAATGTAATGGTTTAGTTTTATCTGATGAATCATCTATTTATGCAGTTCCTATTTTGGAAGCTAATTCTACAGGTTTAGAACTTTCACACGAGGCAGCTGTTGGTAAAATCGATGAAGATGAAATTTATTATCTTACTTCCCGTGGTTTTACTGAAGAAGAAGCTGCATCTATGATTGTTAGAGGATTTTTAAATATGGATATTACAGGACTTCCTCCTATACTTGCAGACTATACAAAAAGAATGATTGATATGAGTGTTAAAGGTATATAATTACCTTTATATTCTTTTTTTTTATTTTATTTTCATTTTTTTTAGTTTTGATTATTTTAAAAGAATATGAAATATATTTATTTTATATTAAAATATTAGGTGATTATATGAGTTGGTTATATGATAATTGGATGAAATCTACTCCTTTTTTAGCTTTTTATTCATTTATTTTAGTATTTTTATTTGTAAGGGATGTTAATTATCCTCTGTATTTAATTTGTATTCAAGGTATTGTTTATTGGGTCCATGAATTTGAAGAGTATATTTTTCCAGGGGGATTTTCGAAATTTTTTAATAAATATATGATGAAATCTGATGAAGAGTTTTACCCTTTTACAAAAGCAAGTTCGTTTTGGATTAATGTTCCTCTTGTATATATTGCAATGCCATTTTCTGCATTACTATCACAATTTTTTGGCATTCAATTCGGTTTATGGACTGCTATTTTTTCATTCTTAAATGCATTTTCACATGTTGTCATGTTCTTAAAATTTGGAAGAAAATACAATCCGGGACTTGTAGTAAGTGTATTATTGAACATTCCTATTGCAATTTATACGTTATGGTTTTTCTTGTCTAATCATTTGGTATCAGATTCAATAATTATTGTTAGTGTTGTAGTTGGAATACTTGCACAGTTATCTATGATGATATATGGATTTGGTTATCTTGTTCCGAAAATGAAAAAAGAAAAGAATATGAATTAAATTTCTATTTTAATTTTTTAAGATAATTACTAATGGGACAAATAACAGATTCAATATAAATATAAATATTCATAAACATAAGAAAATTGATAGGTATTCATATAATCTAAGATTTTCTTTTTAATCTTGATTTTTATCTTTTAAGGTGTTGTTTGTTTTTATTTTTTTTTAATTTTTTTTTTTTTTTTTGAGAGTGCGACGCAAAATTTTTTATAAATTTTTGCCAACACGAAAAAATAAT
>CAYQMW010000087.1:0-9138 GCA_964418715.1 uncultured Methanobrevibacter sp.
ATAATAGTTGTACTTCATAGTATTTAAATTTAAAGGATAAATAACAGAAAAAAAATATAAAAAAGTAAGTTTGTGTCCCACCCTCAATATTTTTTTAAGATAAAATTTTGTACTTTTAGATTAATTTATATATTTTTAAATTTAATATTTAATTAATGTATATCTTTACAGATATGGTTATAAATTTATTAATTTAGTTTTAATAAATTGTTTAGTGTGTTTATTACGAATTAAAAAAAATTATCAAGTTAATAGTTTTTTTTAAAATATATATTAGTTTAATATTTAATTAAACTTTTTTTAAACCATTATATGATTTTTTAAAATTATAATTTTTCATGTCTTAAAATATTTTTTTTTAAAAATTTATTTTAATTGACTAATTTTTAAATTCTAATTAAAAATTATTTTAGAGGAATATATATGGCTGTTAAAATTAATGAAAATTATCTTTTATTGAAAAGTAATTATTTATTTGCAGAAGTTGCAAATAGACTTGCAAAATATGAAAGTGAACACCCTGAGAAAAATGTTATTGCAATGGGTATTGGTGATGTAACAAAACCATTACCTAAAAGTGTTATTAAAGCATTTAAAGATGCTGTTGATGAAATGGGTGAAGCTGATACTTTTAGAGGTTATGGGCCAGAACATGGTTATGAATTTTTAAGAGAAGCTATTATTAAAGGAGACTTTGAACCATTAGGTGTAGAACTTGATATTGATGAGATTTTTATTAGTGATGGTGCAAAATGTGATACTGGTAACTTCCAAGAATTATTTGATGTCAACTCAAAAATTGCAGTAACTGATCCTGTTTATACTGTATATGTTGATACTAATGTAATGGCAGGAAGAACTGGTCCTATGAAAGATGACGGTATGTATGAAGGACTTGTGTATTTACCATGTACTGCTGAAAATGGTTTTGAACCTGCTCTTCCAAGTGAAGATGTTGATATTATTTATTTATGCTATCCAAATAACCCTACAGGTTCAACACTTACAAAAGATCAACTTGAAAAATTTGTTAAATATGCTAAAGAAAATAATGTATTAATTTTATTTGATGCAGCTTATGAAAAATTCATTACTGAAGATAATATTCCTCACAGTATTTATGAAATTGATGGAGCAAAAGAAGTTGCTGTAGAGTTTAGAAGTTTTTCAAAAACTGCAGGTTTTACTGGAACTCGTTGTGCTTACTGTATTGTGCCTAAAGAATTAACTATCACTGATTCAAATGGTGATGAACAATCACTTAATGCTTTATGGGATAGAAGACAAACTACTAAATTCAATGCTGTATCTTATCCTGTTCAAAGAGCAGCTGAGGCAATTTACTCAGAAGAAGGTAAAGTTGAAATTCAAGAAAATATTGATTATTATCTTAAAAATGCAAAACTTATTAGGGATAGTTTAACTGATTTAGGTTTAACTGTTTCTGGTGGAATTAACTCTCCATATATATGGGTTAAAACTCCAAACAACATGCCTTCATGGGATTTCTTTGACTTGCTCTTGAATGAAGCTAATATTGTTGGAACACCAGGTGCAGGTTTCGGTCCTAGTGGTGAAGGATACTTTAGGCTCACTGCATTTAATACTTATGAAAATACAAAAGAAGCTATGGATAGAATTTCAAAATTATCCTTTTAAAAAAATTAATTAAAAATTACTTATATTTGTTTAAGATAGTTTTAATGATTTGAATCATTAATATAATTAAAATCTTAAACAATTATTTTTTAAGGTGGTATGATGGTAGAATTACCTTTAGAAATTACAGAAGAGGATACATTTAAAACTTTATTTACCAAATTTGGAGCTTATGCTTTAGATAAACAGGAAAATTTATCTACTCTTATTGGTGATATGGAAGGGGAATTTAATATTGAAGAAGGTCTTTTGTCCTTTGGGGATGATTATAATTTCCATGTACAAATTTTAGGATATTTATCTACTAATTCTGGTGACTTTTCATGGGCATGGGATAATGAAGAATTAGGTTTAGATGAAGCATTAATTGAAGAGTCAAAACAAGTAAAAGAACTTGGTGAAAAATATAATATTCCTTCTTTTACAACTCCAATGTTTCGCACTGATTTAGAAGGTGCTCACTTTTTATCAATGATAGTTATATCTATGTTTGATGATGATGCATATTATCCTGCTCAAATTGGGGACTTCGTATTCTTTGTAACTATTAAATCAGATGAAATTCCTACAGATGATACTATTGAAAGGTTTCAGGTAGTATTTGATAGTTTCCAAAGAGACTATGATGTTAATTAAAAATGCTTTTTAAGGTTATGTTGCACTTAAAGGTTATCCTGTAAATGTTCATGAAAATGACGATTTTCAAATTGCTAAAATTGGAGATAACAGATTTATGGTAGGATATACTAAAAGAGGTAATATTAACTTAATTAAAGTTTTAAAACCAGATGATTAAATAATTTTTTTTAATTATTTATTTATTCATTTTTTTATTTAGTTCATTTTAACTTTTTTTAGGGATTTTTTTAAATTGTGATTATATGAATAAAGATTTACTTGATGAGATTAAAGAGGAAATTGACTTTTTTTCAAAATGCGGATTTTATGATATTGAGGAGATTTTAGAAACTATTGAAGATGAATTTATAGATTTTGATCTTGATTTAGATTTAATTCATAGACAAATAGAAGAAATCTTCAATAAACATCAGGAAAATTCTAATAGTTCTGATGTTGTTAATTTGATTAAAGCTTTTGATAATCTCACAAAAGAGGGCATTGTTTCAATTCATAATTGTGGATATGATACTGAAGAGGCTGTAGAAGATGCCTTTGAAATATATACTCATTTGATAAATAATGATTATTCTCCAATAGGCTTTTGTTTTTACACTTTATCTGATTTAGAGGAGGTTTTTGAAAATAAGACTTTGGCTATTTCTTATGGAAGTTTTGACTTAGAAGATAAAGATAAACAAAATCAATTAGAAGATTTAATTGAAAATACATTTAAAGGCCTTGACTTTAATATTGAAAAAAGAGAAGAACAATTTATAATCAAAGATTTTAACTGGCAAAAAGTATATGATAATAAGGATTACTCTATGGAAGGAGCATATGGAGACTTTATAAAATTTAATAATAAAGAGGGTTAGTTTATTTCAAAGTATAAAAAAGAAAACTAATTTATTAAAAGTTTAATAATTGCAATTTATTTTAATAATTATTTCAAGATTTGGGAGTTTTATATGAATAGGAAAACCTATAATTTACTTGAAGAAGTTATATCAACATCTGGTAGATGGACTGCTCTTGAGGTTGTTAATGATTCTATTTATATTGACTTTAGAGATGTACAATTGTATAATATAGCTCATAGTAAAGATTCTAATAATCCTTCAGGATGTGAAATTTCAATACGTTTTGCAGAAAACAGCTTATTTTCAATATTTTACAATGATAGTGAAGATATAGAATTTATTAAAAAAGCTAAAGGACTGGACAATAATTTTTTAATAGAACTTGATAAAAAATTAGACCCTAATCAATTTAAATTTCAAGATCTTGATTTTTTAAACAATCTCTGCGAAGATTTTAAAAATGAAATGATATTTTTAGATAATATTAATAATGAGGATATGGAGATTCCAGATTTTATCTTATGTTTTTCATGTGAAAATGTAGCTATTTGTATTGGAGGAGACTCTCTAAATTTCTATAATGATTTTGAATCATTAAATGATAATGATATATTAGAACTTTCTAATCAATGGTCTAGGTATTACTTGGATTACTGGATTAAAAAAGATACTAGAAAACAATTAAAAGAAGATAAACTATGTGAAACAATTCCTTTAGAGCTAAATAAAAAATCAAAATCATTTATAAGTAGAATTAAAAATATTTAAACATTTCAATATCTATTTTTTCTAATTTTTTAAATAATTTTTTCTAATTTTCAAATATTCTAAAACTTTATAAATATAAACAAAGTAATAATTTAATGGTTGATAAAAAACAATTTTAAACTTATATGATATTCTTTTTAAAATGTTTTTTTCTCAAAATTATTTGATTAAATTATTATTTACATATTATAGGAGATTTTAAATGACTTGTAGTATATTAACTGGTGGAGCATGGGGGGATGAAGGTAAAGGTAAATGTATCACTTACCTTTGTAGAAATGACAAACCTGATATTATTGCACGTGCAGGTGTAGGTCCAAATGCTGGACACTCTGTTGAATTTGATGGTGAAAAATATGGTTTAAGACTTGTCCCTTCTGGTTTTGTCCACACTGAAGGCCAACTAATGATTGGTGCAGGAGTATTAGTCGATCCTGAAGTATTTTTCGAGGAAATTGAAAAATTAAGTAAATATAATGTTGGTGAAAGATCTTTAATCGATAAAAGATGTTCTATTATTAAACCAGAACATCGTGAAAGAGATAAAAAATCAGATCATTTATCTAAAAAAATTGGAAGTACTGGTTCTGGTTGTGGTCCTGCTAATTCTGATAGGGTTTTAAGAGTTTCTGATTTGGCACAGGATATTCCTGAACTTAAAGATTATATTGCTGATGTTTCACTTGAAGTAAATAATGCTCTCGATGAAGGTAGAGAGGTATTTATTGAAGGTTCCCAAGGATTTTCATTATCTTTATTATATGGTACTTATCCTTTTGTAACTAGTAAAGATACCTGTGCAAGTACTTTTGCTGCTGATGTTGGTATTGGTCCAACTAAAGTTGATGAAGTTGTTACTGTATTTAAGTCATATATTACAAGAGTAGGTGAAGGACCATTCCCTACTGAAATGTCTCAAGAAGAAGCTGAAGCAAAAGGTCTTGAAGAATATGGTGTGGTAACTGGTAGACGTAGAAGAATAGGTCATTTTGATATGGAACTTGCAAAAGAATCTTGTAGGATTAATGGTACAACCCAAATTGCTTTAACATGTGTTGATAAATTATATCCTGATTGTGCTAGAACTCAAGATTATTCAGTTTTATCTAGTGAAACTAAAAGTTTCATTGATGAGATTCAAACTGCTACTGGTGTTCCAGTAACTATTATCTCTACTGGTCCTGACTTAAAGGACACTATTGATTTAAGAGACGAATTATTATAGTTGGTTTATAACCACTATACTCTTTTTTTCTTTATTTTTTAGTTTTTTATACTTTTTTTTATTTTAAAACTTTATTTATAGCTATTTTTCACCATATTGTTAAAACTAACATTAAACTCAGATAATATTACCTAGTAAAAAATAGGAAATTTTTATTTTTTATCTTAACTGTGGGAATTTTTTAATTCTGTATACTGCTGTTGGACATGCTAAAAGGAAACATGTCACTGATGTGCAGAGTAATAAAAGTCCTAATCCTAAATCAACAAAGATTCCACCAATAAATATTCCCACTGCTCTGTTCATATTGTTAATAAATAGGTAAAACCCATTTGCAAATTCCGGCGCTTCTCTTATAGATGAACTCAGCCAATATTGGGAAATTGTATGCATTGAGCCGTCTAATAAGCCGAAAAGGATTAGTAATATGAACACATATCCTGGCACTTCGATTACAAGGCCTAAAATAAGTAGAATGGTTGCAAAAACAATAGGATAGATAGCAATTGGAAGATTATTCTTTTTGTTAATGAGGTATCCAAAGAGACTTGTTCCAAAAACAGATGCTATACCATTAGCAAATAAAAATGTCGCAATGAGATTGACAGGAACCTTAGTCAAGACGGCCAATATGGTGGAAAAATAGTTATAAATCATACTTATTGCAACTCCAATTAATATGGTGTAAAGTACAGATACTATAAAATGTTTTTCTTTTACATAATTGAAGTTTTTAATACAATTAATTTGGTGACCTTCCATTTTAGGAAATAATAAGTAAATTCCAATCAATGCTAAAACATTAATCAAAGAAATCCACACATTTACATAAGGATATCCGAATGTCACTCCGATTTGGGTGGATATGGACAATCCTAATATACTTCCTGCAGACACACCTAAAACAACTTTATTCACATTTTTCGGATCTAATTCTCCCATTATTGTTAAAGCAATACTGATTGCTGAGGAATAGAAGAATGCCGGTAATAATCTAATGATTAAAGCAAGATAAAAATTATGGATGAAAATCTGTAGGAAACTGCTTAATATGAAAACTGATAAACAGATCATGAAAAATTTCTTTCTTTCATATTTAGAAAAAATAGATGGTAAAAACAAACCTGTAACACTTAATATTAAAGCAAATAAACCGGCAAATAGGCCTCCCATAGTAATTGGAACACTAAAAAATTTTGAAATTAAAGGAATTACTCCAACAATACTTAAAAATGTTGACAATGAAAAAGCCATTAAAAATAAACTGAAAGTAATTTTCTTAGTCATATCTTCTCTTTCCTATAATGCTTTAATCTTAAGTGGAGTGTAATATTATTTGTTTTATAGTAGTATTATTATTTAAATTTTAGGATAATAAAAATTGTGTGTCAATTAGTTAACTTTTTGTTTTTGTTTGGAAATTATACAATTAAAATATTATTCGTCATTAAATTTTTTTAAAAAATTTATATTATATAATATAATTTCATATTTTCTAATTATTTTTTAGGATATTTAATTAAGATTTAATTTTCTTTTCTTTATTTTTTTGAAAAAATTCTCATTTTATTCAAAATCACTCATTTATAAAATTTTGTTATAAAGCTTTATATTAAATCATAACAAATATTAGCTTATGATTAATTCCTCAAATTTATTTAAATTAAAAATATTGCTTATATTAATAATAGGATTTTCATTAATATCTGCTGTAAGTGCTGAAGATGCAGCAGATGATGTAAATGATGATGTTTTAACTGAAAATAGTGAAATATCTGATGTGGAAGTCGGAACTGACGAATTAAAACCTGATAAAACTACCGGGTCTTTTGAAGATTTATCTAATGAAATTAACAATACTCCTGAAGGTGAGACTTTAATTTTAGATAAGGATTATAAATATTTTGACAGTGATAACAAGTCAAATAAGGGTGTTGTTATCGCTAAACCTATGACCATTGATGGTGCAGGTCATACTATCTATGGAAGTTGTCTATCAAGAATCTTTAATATTACTGCTGATAATGTAATTATCCGTAACTTAACTTTTGTTGGTGGATGTGCTGTTGGAAGATATGATGATATTCCTGTTGGTGGTGGAGCTATCTACTGGGGTGGAGATAATGGGTATATAGAAAACTGTCAATTTATTAATAATACTGCTTCTGGTATTGAAGATGATCCTTATGATAAGGAATATGAGTATGTTGATGAGAAGACTGGTATTCATTACTATACATATATTTCAAGGCCGATGGGTGCTAGAACCAATGAAGGTGGTGCTATTGTCTGGCGTGGAGATAATGGAACAGTTTCCAAATGTTTGTTCAGGCATAATTCCCTAGATTATCCAAATGGTGGAGGAGCAATATTTTGGAGAGGAACTAATGGTAAAGTTTTAGACTCTGAATTTTATGATAACTGGGCTTTTGTTGGATCAGCTATTTACTGGAAGGGCCTTAATGGTTTTATTGATTCTTCAATATTTATAAACGGTGGAATCGGTGATTCCGGTATATTTTGGTATAGTCAAAGTGGTAATATAACCAATTCAATTTTACTTTCAGATAATGGTAGAAGTGTATTAAACCTTTATGAAGGTAATTTAAGTGCAGATAATAATTGGTGGGGTTATACATTAAGTAATTTTAAAGACATAAAACAATTATTAAAGCTTAATAGTTTTTATATTTTAAATCTAAGTTCAAACAAAAATTTTGTTCTAAAAGGTGATAAATTCACTATTTATGGTGATTTAGGACTTTTAAAAAATGCAGAGGGTATTGTTAAATATCCATTTAACCTTACACTTGATTTCTATTTATCTGATGGTGGTTTGGTCCATTTAGTTGACGGAACTTTTAACTACACATTTACAGCTAAAAATAATGGATTTGTTAATTTAAGTTTAAAGGCTAATAATATTATTGTTAAAGTCATACCTAAAACCAAATTCCTATATAATGAAAACATAATTGCATATTATGGATCTAACGTGGTCTATAAAATCAGGGTATTTGGTGAAAATGGTAAATTAGCAAAAAATCAAAAGGTCAAATTTACCATTAACAATAAAGTAAAATATATTAATACAGATTCCAATGCTTATGTATATTTGAATTTCAAAAAATTAGGAAAATATACTATAAAAGCAGAATATGCAAACCTTAAAGCTACTAATACAGTAAATATTAAATCTACTTTAATCACTAAAGATTTAACTAAAAAATATAATAAAGTAGCTCAATATTCAATTAAAGTTTTAAATTCAAAAGGCAAGGCTTATTCTAATCAACTTGTAAAAATAGTATTTAAAGGAAAATATTATAAGTTTAAAACCAATTATAAAGGTTATGTTATATTCAACATTCCTAAGTACTTAAAAATAGGTTGTCATACTATTAAAGTATCTGCTAATGGTTTGACTAATACCAATACAATTAAAGTTAAAAAATAGTTATTTTAGTTTAATAATTATTTTTTTCATTCTTTTTTTATTTTAATTATTTCAATTCCTAATTATTTTTTATTTTAATCATTACAATTTTTTTATTTCATTTAAAACAAGTTTCTTATTCTAATGTGATGATAATGGTGTTTTTAGTTCAAGTGTTAATATAATATCTGTTTAAAGTTTGCACCTAGTGGTGTAATGAATATTTCAGATTAGGGGGTGCATACCACTAGGTGCGTCAAGATAATTTTTTCGATTTCTAATTAATTAAAAATATATTAACCTAATATATAAAATTTCTTAAATTATTAAAAATTAGTATAATTTTTTTTAGATAATTAAATTTTTATTACATTATTCAACTATATTATTACATTTTTTATATGTGTTTGTTTAATTTTAAGCCCACTTTTTTTTAGATTTATCACATTTCTATTAAATTATATTTTTCAAATTAAATTTTGTTTAAAATATTAAGATTTTTTCAAAAATAGTATAGGGGCCTGAATTTTTTCGAATAAAATACATCATAATTACTCTTATTTTTATTA